>DAHVFK010000300.1 GCA_027317055.1 Betaproteobacteria bacterium
TGCGGAGCGCGTTCCCGTGGCTTCGAACGGCGAGGCCGCGCGACGCGCCGCGGAGGAAGGCGACGCGGCGGCGATCGCCGGGATCGGGGCGTCGGAGCACTATCGCTTGAACGTGCTCGCGCGCTCGATCGAGGACAATCCGACCAATACCACGCGCTTCCTGGTGCTCGGTACGCTCGAATGCGCGCCGAGCGGGAACGATCGCACCGCGATGGTGATGTCGGCCGAGAACAAGCCCGGCGCCGTTCACGCGCTGCTATCACCGCTCGCCGCGAACGGCGTCAGCATGACGCGAATCGAATCGCGCCCATCGCGCGCAATGCGCGACGCGCTTTGGGAGTACGTCTTTTTCATCGATGTTCAGGGCCACCAGAAGGACGAGCGTGTCGCCGCGACGCTTGCCGAGCTGCGGCGGCAGGCGCCGTTCCTTAAGGTCCTGGGTTCCTATCCCGCAGCGGTTGCGTAGCGTGACATCAGCCATGGGTGCTTTGCCGACGAATATGGACCTCTGCGAACTTTCGCCTTCGTATGTGCGCTCGATCGCGCCCTACCAGCCGGGCAAGCCGATTTCCGAGCTGGCGCGCGAGATGGGGCTGGAAGAGAAGAACATCGTGAAGCTCGCGTCGAACGAGAATCCGCGCGGCATCGGACCACGTACGCGCGCGGCGATCGACGCGTCTCTGGGCGATGTCGCACGCTATCCCGACGGCAACGGCTATGAGCTGAAAGTGGCGTTGTCGAAGCGTTACGGTGTCGAGATGTCCTCGATCGTGCTCGGCAACGGATCGAACGACGTGCTCGAGTTGGTCGCGCTGGCGTTGCTGGGTGCCGGGCGCTCGGCGGTTTTCTCGCAGCACTGCTTCGCGGTCTATCCGCTCGCGACGCAGGCGCGCGGTGCGCGCTCGATCGCGGTCGCGGCCAAGGACTTCGGGCATGACCTCGACGCGATGGCGGCCGCAATCACGAACGACACCTACGTGGTTTGGGTCGCGAATCCGAACAACCCGACGGGAACGTACGCGTTCCCCGAGCAACTCGAGGCGTTTGTCCGGCGCGTGCCAGAGCGCGTCATCGTGGTGCTAGACGAGGCCTACAATGAATACCTTCCGGCGGACACCAAGACCGACACGGTGAAATGGCTCAGGCGCTATCCGAACCTGGTCATCACGCGGACGTTCTCCAAGGCGTACGGTCTCGCAGGCCTGCGAGTCGGCTACGCACTGGCGCATCCTTCGGTCGCCGACGTGATGAACCGAGTACGCCAGCCGTTCAATGTAAACAGCATCGCTCTCGCAGCGGCCACGGCGGCGCTCGGTGACATGGAGTTCGTGGCCATGAGCTACGCCGAAAACCTTCAGGGCCTACGTCAGATCGAGGAAGGCGCGAAGGCGATGGGTCTCGATTACATCCCTTCATTCGGCAATTTCCTCACCATACGGGTGGGCAGGGCAGGCGAGGTCTACAAGCGCCTGCTGCGGCGCGGAGTCATCGTGCGCCCGGTCGGCGGCTACGAGTTGCCCGAGCATCTGCGTGTGACCGTGGGCACGCCGGCCGAAAACGAGATGCTTCTGGCGGCGCTCAGCGCCAGCCTGAAGGAATGAAGCGGGAGGCGGAAGTGACGGGCGCGCGCTTCGAACGCGCCGCAATCATCGGTGTCGGGCTGATCGGCGGTTCCTTCGCGCTCGCGCTCAAGGCGGCGAAGGCCTGCGGTCAAGTCGTCGGCGTGGGGCGCGGCAGAGCGAATCTGGATGCGGCCGTCGCGCTGGGCGCGATCGACGTTGCCGAGAGCGACGTAGCTCAAGCGGCGCGCGGCGCCGATTTGGTTCTGGTCGCAACGCCGGTGGCGCAGTTCGCGAGAGTGTTTCAAGCGCTGGCGCCGGTGCTCTCGCCGGCTGCGCTGGTGATCGACGCGGGAAGCACCAAGCGTGATGTGATTGCCACGGCGCGCGCAAACCTCGGCGCCAGAATCGCGCAGTTCGTGCCCGCGCACCCGATCGCGGGCGCCGAGCACAGCGGGGTTGCCGCCGCGAAGGCGGACCTGTTCCGCGGCAAGCGCGTAGTCCTCGCGCCTCTGCCCGAGAATACTGCCGAGTCGGTCGTGCGGGCCACGGCAGCGTGGCGGGCGTGCGGCGCGCGCGTAGCGCAGATGGCGCCGGAAGAACACGACGCGGTATTCGCCGCGGTGAGCCACCTGCCCCACTTGCTCGCGTTCGCGCTGGTGCACGAGCTCGCGCAGCGCCCGAACTCGGCACAGCTGTTCAGCTACGCGGCGGGAGGTTTCCGCGATTTCACGCGCATTGCTTCCAGCCATCCCGAGATGTGGCGCGACATCTGCGTCGCCAATCGCGATGAGATGCTTGTCGAACTGGCACGATACGGCGCTCAGCTCGAATCGATCCGCGCGCTGCTTGCGGCAGGCGATGCAGCGGGCCTCGAGGATGTCTTCGCCAGGGCTCGTGCCGCACGCAATCGCTGGCTCGACGGCGAGTACGATTTCTGAGGCGGATGCAGTGGACACGCTGAGGCTGGAGCCGATCCGGCGCGTGACGGGAAGCGTGCGACTACCCGGGTCGAAGAGCATTTCGAACCGAGTCCTGTTGCTTTCAGCGCTTGCGAGCGGCGAAACGCGCGTCGGCGGACTGCTTGATGCGGACGACACGAAGGTCATGCTCGAGGCGCTGCAGCGCCTCGGCGTCGGCTGGAGGCGGGAGGACGGCGTGCTGCGCGTCTCGGGAGTCGGCGGCGCATTCCCGGTTCGCGGCGCCGAGTTGTGGCTTGGCAACGCGGGGACCGCGTTCAGACCGCTAACCGCCGTGCTCGCGCTTTCCGGAGGCGAGTACCGGTTGTCTGGTGTGCCCAGGATGCACGAGCGGCCGATTCGCGACCTGGTCGAGTCCCTGCGGGGGCTCGGCGCGCAGATCGACTACCTGGGAGCCGAAGGGTACCCACCGCTGGCGGTGCACGCCGGGCGCCCGCGTTTCGACGCCCCCGTGCGCGTACGTGGCGACATATCGTCGCAGTTCGTCAGCGCTTTGCTGATGGCCTTGCCGCTTGCCGGCGCCGCCTTGACGGTGGAAGTCGAAGGCGAGCTCATTTCCAAGCCCTACGTCGAAATTACGATCAATCTGATGCGCCGCTTCGGCGTCGACGTGACACGCGAGCAGTGGCGCAGATACCGTCTGGCGCACTCGCGCTACGCGAGTCCCGGGCAGGTGATGGTCGAGGGCGATGCGTCGTCCGCATCGTACTTCCTTGCGGCGGCCGCGATTGGGGGCGGCCCGGTGCGGGTCGAGGGCGTCGGACGCGACAGCATCCAGGGCGACGTGCGCTTCGCCGAGGTGCTCGAACGCATGGGCGCGCGCGTCGCCATGGGGCCGGACTGGATCGAAGCTTCGTGCGACCACAGGCTCAAGCCGATCGACATGGATCTGAACCACATCCCGGACGCGGCGATGACGGCCGCAGTGACTGCGCTGTTCGCCGACGGGCCGAGCACGCTGCGCAACATTGCGAGTTGGAGGGTCAAGGAGACGGATCGCCTGGCCGCGATGGCGAACGAACTGCGCAAGCTCGGAGCCGAGGTCGAGGAGGGCCGCGACTACCTGCGCATCGTGCCGCCGGCGCGCCTCGTCTCCGACGTTGCAATAGATACCTACGACGACCACCGCATTGCCATGTCGTTCGCGCTCGCCGCGCTTGGCGGCGTGCCGATTCGAATAAACGATCCGTCCTGCGTCGCCAAGACTTTTCCGGACTTCTTCGTGTCGCTGGCGCGTATTTCGGAGTACGCGTGAGCGCTCCGGTGATTACGGTCGACGGACCGTCCGCCTCAGGCAAGGGGACGATCGCCCGGAACGTGGCGCGGGCGCTCGGCTTTCATTGCCTCGATAGCGGCGCGCTCTACCGCCTGGTCGCCCTCGCATCGTTGCACGCGCGCGTGCCCGCAGACGACGAGGAGCGCCTCGGAGTGCTCGCGTGCGAACTGTCGGCACGCTTCGCGGGCGAAAGCATATTCCTTGAGGATCATGAAGTTACGAAGGAACTGGCCACGGAGGCGTGCGGCAGCCGCGCGTCCGAAGTCGCCAAGCTGCCGAAGGTCCGCGAGGCGCTGCTCGCGCGCCAGCGCGCATTTCGCCGCGCGCCAGGCTTGGTCGCCGACGGGCGCGACATGGGGTCAGTTGTGTTCCCCGACGCGGCACTGAAGGTGTTCCTGACCGCGAGCGCTGCCGTGCGGGCCGAGCGCCGGTATAACCAGTTGAAACAAAAAGGAATCGATGCTACTCTTCCATCCCTTTTCCGCGAGCTGGAAGCGCGTGATGCGCGCGACGCGGCCCGGGCGGTATCACCGCTCGTTCCCGCGCCGGACGCCGTGCAACTCGATTCATCCGATCTGACGATCGATGAGGTCGTGAGCCGGATCCTCGGTTGGTGGCGGGAGCGAGCTGACGGCGTGCGTGCCTGAGCTCGATATTGGTGGGTTCCGGCGGTTGCCGGGCCCGTGTGTGCAACTTGACCCGCCCGCGTCCGCAAGGAGCGGCGGCCTAAGAGGTCTTTCCCCTACATGCCTAGCGTTTCCCCTGCAACTTCCAAACCTTCCAACCACGAGTCCTTTGCCGCGCTGTTCGAGGAGAGCCTCTCCCTCAAGGAGATGCGCAT
>DAHVFK010000301.1 GCA_027317055.1 Betaproteobacteria bacterium
TCGGGCAATAGCCGCAGGCCGAGCATCAACGCGACCGCTTCGTCCGTTAATTGTTTGGGTGTCATGGCGCCCCCTCATGCCGTCTTACGGCGAAGGAGGAGCGCGCGGGCTTCGCGTGCAGCATCGGCCGCCATCTGCATGCACTCGATCTCAACCTCGGCTTCTGGAATATCGAGCTTGAGCTTGGCGAGAAGCAACCTTCTGGCGTGACTTGGCATGTTGGCGTTTTCGCCGGCCGCGTACATGATGGCGAGTCGGATGATCTCGCGGCGGTCGGCGGTCTCCCGATCGGGAGCGTGCAGAGTGGTGCTGGTCGTGGTGTCCATCGTTCGTACCTCCAAAGTCTTGCGTTCTTGCATGGTGTGCGCCATTGATCCCGGCTGGCGCGCGTTGGCCGGTCTCCTACAAAGTCAAGCGAAGGTCCTCAGCGCAACCCACAGCGCGACGATCGAAAAGAGAATCAGGTTGATGGCGGCGCGGGTCATGCGGCCACCTTGGCGCACGGCTGCCACTTGCCCCGGGCCCATGCTTCGACCGCGGCGCGGTTCCAGCGCACGCCGCCGGACGGTAGCTTGTGCCTGTCTGGGAACAGGCCGCGGTCCATCAACTGATAGATGCGCGCCTTGGTGATCTGCGCGATCGCGGTGACAGTCTCGATTGTGACGTTCTCGACCTCGACAACTGGCCGCAGCTTGCAGGTGATTTCTTTCATATCGGAACCCCGAGGCGTTCGCGACATACGCCTGTCGCGTTTCGGCTCGCTTCGATTCCGATGATCGGCGGCCCGGCCTTAACCAGGCGCTCTTCGGTTTCCCCAAGCTAAGGGGGTCCGGCGCAGTAGCGTTGCGCTACCTTCCGGACATTCGCTCTGATTGGGCGAGCGCTTCCCGCGCCTTCAGTCTTCGGGGTGCGCGGGGGTCCGCGCTGTTTTTCTAGCTGATAATTCAGTATACCACGGTCAAGCCTGTCTCCGTAGCGGGCTGACCTTGAATACGGGATTACGCGTCAGCTCGACCTCGCTCGCCCATCGTTCCACGATCGCTCGATCTTCCGCCAGCGCTCCGCCCTGGGCGCTGTAGTGCGGCAGCATCCTTTCGGCTTTCCAGTCAATCAGCCGGGCGATTTGCGAGTACGGGACCAAACGCCACTCGGCCCAGGAAATGAACGTGTCGCGGAACCGCTGCGGCCTGAAGTGCTTGGCGTGCGTCACGTTCACCCGGCCGTCGACGAACGAAGCTTCCCGGTCGGGTTTGATTAGGGTCGACCCTTGGCGGCCGGGGAACACGAGCGCCGACTCGCGTTGAGTCTTCGTCCACAGCTCGGGCTTGCGCTCAAGTACCCGGCGAAGGACCGCGGCGCACGCCTTGCTGATCGGCACTTCTAGCCGGCGCTTCAGCTTGGAGACTTCCTCGCGCAGCGTGATAGTGGGCTTCTCGGAGTCCAGCTTGCAGTCGCGCCACTCAAGCCGCTCGACCGCACCCGGGCGAAGGCCTGTCAACATCTGCACGCGCCACAGGTCGGGGTACTGGCTCGCCGGGTTCGCGGCTTCCCATGCGTCGATTGCGTCCAGCACAGCGAGCAGCTCGGCCCAGTCCGGCCGCTCGCCGGTAACGATGAACGGCTCGGCGCGCGGCTTCACTCTGGGCAGCTTGAACCCGGTCAACGGCGAGCGCGTCACCCACTCGTGCGCCATCGCGTAGCTGTAAAGCCTTTTGATGCTACCCGCGACGGTGCGCCAAGTGGACGCGTGCGCGCCGAACTTGCGGGATAGGATTTCAATGTCGGCGCGCGTGATGTCCTTCAGCCGCTTGCCGTGCAAAGGCTTCACGTGCGTACTCGTAAGCGCCCATCGGTACGTATTCGCGGTTGGCGCGCGCACGCTGGCAACGTCTGGCGATTCGAGGAATTGCGCGACTGCGGCGCCAAACGTGACTGCCTCGGCGCGCGCTGCCGCGTCGGTGTTTCGCTGGCGCTCGGCCTCGGCTTGCGCGTGCTCGCGCGGGCTGATCCCGTTCTGCGCCAGCTCGATCGCGGCATGGCCTTGCAGATAGGCGTCATGCGCCGACGGCCCGGGGAGAATCGCGTACTCCTGCGCCCCGCCCTTGACCATCGCGCGCAACGACCATGTGCGACTACCGGATGCCCGAACCGTCAGCTTGATACGCGGCTCGGCAGGATGGTGATAGACGCCGGCTTTGGCCTCGCCGGGCTCGCCCTTGAGTGCGTTCGTTTCGCGTTTCATTGCAAGATGCTCCGGGTTTGATTGCATGCTGATTGCAAGTTCGTTGCATTGGGGTGGTCCGGCCTTGCAATCGATCCCCAATGAAGATTATAGCATATTTAACTTTTTTACACCATACCCCCTCACGATCGCCAACCCGCGCACCGACTGGTGCTACAAGACCGAGCCCGACGAGCACCTTGCCGGGCGCTCGATCCACTACGCGCGCGGCCGGGTGCTCGGCGGCTGCTCGTCGATCAACGCCATGATCTACATGCGTGGCCAGAAGGAGGACTGGGATGAGTGGGCCGCGCGCGGCAACCGCGGCTGGTCGTGGGACGAGGTACGGCCGCTGTTCGAGAAACTCGAGGACTACCAGCACGGCGCCGTGGACGGCTACGGCGCGGGCGGCGAGATGCGGGTCGAGGACCCGCGCGTGCATTGGGAGATCCTCGACGCCTGGCGCGAGGCGGCCGCCGAATGCGGCATCGCGCCGATCAAGGTTTTCAACCGCGGCGACAACGCCGGCTGCGCGTACTTCCAGATGAACCAGAAGCGCGGCCGGCGCTGGAGCGCGACCAACGCATTCCTGCGGCCCGTCATGCAGCGGGCCAACCTGACCGTGCTCACGAACGCGCTTACGACGAAACTGGAAATCAAAGACAAGACCGCCCAAGGCGTTCACTTCCGCCATCCGCAGCACGGCGAGTGCTCGGTCGAGGCGATGCGCGAAACGATCCTCGCCGCCGGCTCGATCGGCTCGCCCCAGATTCTCCAGCTCTCGGGAATCGGTCCCGGGTCATTGCTCCAGTCTCGGGGAATCAAGATCGTTCATGACCTTGCGGGCGTGGGCGAAAACCTGCACGACCACCTGCAGATCCGCATGCAGTACCGGGTGCACGGCGTGCGCACGCTCAACGAGCGCGCCAACAGCCTGTGGGGCAAGGCGGCGATGGGGCTCGAGTACCTGCTGTTGCGCACCGGCCCGCTCACCATGCCGCCGTCGCAGCTCGGCGCCTTCGCCCGGAGCGACCCGGCGCAGCCGACACCCAACATCGAGTGGCACGTGCAGCCGCTCTCGCTCGACAAGTTCGGCGACCCGCTGCACGACTTCCCCGCGATCACGCCGAGCGTTTGCAACCTGCGCCCGGCCTCGCGCGGCTGGGTGCGGATCACCTCGCCCGACCCCGCCGCCTATCCCGAGATCAAGCTCAACTACCTGGAAAGCGACGAGGACCGCCGCGTCGCGGTCGCCGGCATGCGCTTTACGCGCCGTATCATGGCGGCGAAGGCGCTGGCGAAGTACCGGCCCGAGGAATTTCGGCCCGGCCCCGGCGTCATTGAAGATAAGGATTTGGAAAAGGCGGCCGGAGAGCTCGGCACCACCATCTTCCACCCGATCGGCAGCTGCAAGATGGGCAACGATCCGCTCGCGGTGGTCGACGACCGGCTGCGCGTGCGCGGCATCGGCCGCCTGCGCGTGATCGACGCCTCGATCATGCCGCGCATCACCTCGGGCAACACCAACGCCCCAACCTACCTGATCGCCGAAAAGGGCGCCGCCTTCCTGCGCGAGGACGCGGGGCCTAGCGCGCCCTGACGTTCAGGCTCTGGGTCGAGCGCCCGATCCATCCGGAGGCATCGAAAATCCGCGCCTCGGCGATGCCCCCGCCCGCGGGGCCGAGCAGGGTGCGGGCGTCGATGCAGATCCACTCGCCCTGCGCCGGGCGCAGCAGGTTGATCGTCAGGTCCGAATTCACGAACAGGTAGCGCTTGAAGTCGAGCACCGCGCTGATGCCGTTGCCGGAGTCGGCCGCGACTGCGACGCGCTCGAGCGGGCTCGGCGTTTCGCCCTCGACCAGCGGATGGCGCAGGCGGAACCAGACCGCGCAAGGTCCGCGCGTGAGCGTGCCCTCGGCCACCCGCAGCTCGACCAAGTCGTGGTAGCCGACGGTGCCGACGCGGTGCGGAAAGACGATCGGCTCGAGATCGGCGGGCGGCCTGGGCGCCTGCGGCAGGGAAACGGCGGGCAGCTCGATCGCCTGCTCGCGCTGCGCCACCGCGGTGAGGCGCGCCAGCTCCCGCTCCTCGCCGTAGATGCTGGCCGAAAAGTGCGCCACGTTGCGCCCCGCGTAGTCGGTGGCGAGCTCGATGCGCAGCGGGCCGAGCGGCACCGGGCGCAGCAGGTTGGCGGTCAGCCGCGCGAGGTGGGTCATGCCGAGCGCCGCCGCCGCGCGCGCGATCGCGCGCCCGGCCAGCGCCACTGGCGGGCCACCGTGCTGGTGGCCCGGGTCCCAGGGTCCGCGCGTGAGCTCGCTCGATTCGTATCGGTGCGCGTCGAGCGCGGCGTAGGCGCTGGAGTTCGGGGCGGGCATGTCCGGTAGAGACGGATTCTAACCGTCGCGGTGCTAAACTGCCCGCACGGCGAAGAAC
>DAHVFK010000302.1 GCA_027317055.1 Betaproteobacteria bacterium
CGATCCCGTTTGTCGGCCCGGATATCGCGCTCTGGATCAGGGGCGATTACGTGGTGTCCGACGCGACTCTGAATCGCTTCTTCGCCTTCCATGTCATCGCGATCCCGCTGGTGCTGCTCGCGCTCGTGGTGGCGCACCTGCTTGCGCTGCATGACGTCGGTTCGAACAACCCGGATGGAGTCGAAATCAAGAAGAAAAAGGGGCCCGACGGCCATCCGCTCGACGGCATCCCGTTCCACCCCTACTACACGGTGAAGGACATCGTCGGCGTGGTCGTGTTCCTCGCGATCTTCGCCTGCGTCATGTTCTTCGTGCCGAACGGCGGCGGTTACTTCCTGGAAGCGAACAACTTCGTTCCGGCCAATCCGCTGCAGACCCCGGCCGAGATCGCGCCCGTGTGGTACTTCACGCCGTTCTACACGATCCTGCGCGCGGTGCCGCCGCTGTTCGACTCGCAGTTTCCCGGGGTGGTCGCGATGGGCGCCGCGGTGTTGATCTTCTTTTTCCTGCCCTGGCTCGATCGCAGTCCGGTAAAGTCGATCCGCTATCGCGGCCCGCTGTTCAAGAGCGCGCTGGCGATATTCGTGGTCTCGTTCTTCGCCCTGGGCTATCTCGGCACCATACCGACCAACGCCTGGGGCCAATTCGGCTCCTGGCTCGGCAACGCTCAGCGCGCCACCGTGGTCGGACGCGTCTTCGGCACGCTTTACTTCCTGTTCTTCCTGCTGATGCCGTGGTACACGGCGCGCGACAAGACGCGGCCGGTACCGGAACGGGTAACGCACTGAGGGCGAAGGATGAAGATCATGCATAGGCTGCTCGTTGCACCGCTGCTCGCGCCCTTGGCCGCGCTGATGATGTCGGGAACGTCGCTGGCCGCGGAGCAGGGCTACCGGCTCGACCGTGCGCCGATCAATCCGCACGATCTGGTGAGCCTGCAGGCAGGGGCGCGCACGTTCGCCAATTACTGCCTGAGCTGCCACAGCGCGGAGTACATGCGCTACAACCGGCTGGAGGATCTCGGGCTGACGCGGCAGGAGATCGAGGACAACCTGATGTTCGCCTCCGACAAGATCGGCGACACCATGACGGTGGCGATGACGCAGGCGGACGGAAAGAAGTGGTTCGGCGTGGCGCCGCCCGATTTGTCGGTCATCGCCCGCTATCGCGGCGCGGACTGGCTCTATACCTACCTGCGCACCTTCTACCGCGACCCGAAGGCCGCCAGCGGCTGGAACAACGCGGTGTTTCCGAATGTCGCGATGCCGAACGCACTCTGGACGCTGCAGGGCCAGCGTGCGCTCGACGTGGTCAACAGCGAGCAGGGCGGTGACGAGTCGGTGGAGTACAAGTGGCACCAGCTGACCCCGGGCCTGCAGAGCCAGGTGGAGTACGACACCACCGTGCGCGACCTGGTGAACTATCTCGTCTACGTGAGCGAGCCCGCCGCGGTCGAGCGCAAGCGCATCGGGATCGTAGTCCTGTTCGTGCTCGGCGTGCTGTTCATCTTCGCCTATCTGCTGAAGAAAGAGTACTGGAAGGACGTGCACTAGCACCCGCGGCGCCGGTCGGCGCCGCACGAGGAAACGCCACATGATGCAACTTTATTCCGGAACCACCTGCCCGTTCAGCCACCGCTGCCGCTTCGTGCTGTACGAAAAGGGCATGGACTTCCAGGTCATCGATGTCGACCTGTTCCACAAACCGGAAGACATCGCGGTGATGAACCCGTACAACCGGCTGCCGGTGCTGGTCGAGCGCGACCTCGTGCTGTACGAATCGAACATAATCAACGAGTACATCGACGAGCGCTTTCCGCACCCGCAGCTGATGCCGGCCGATCCGGTGATGCGCGCGCGCGCGCGCCTGATGCTGTACAACATGGAAATGGAGCTGTTCTCGCAGATCGACGCGCTCGAGTCCGGCAAGGACAAGCAGATCGACAAGGCGCGCGCCCACGTGACCGACCGCCTGATCGAGCTGGCGCCGATCTTCACCCGCACCAAGCACATGCTGGGCGACGATTTCACCATGCTCGACGTGGCGATCGCCCCGCTGCTGTGGCGCCTGGACCGCTACGGCGTCAAGCTCGGCAAGCCGGCCGCAGCGCTGATGAAGTACGCCGAGCGAATCTTCTCGCGGCCCGCATTCATCGAGGCGCTTACACCGTCCGAAAAGGTGATGCGCAAGTAAGCGGCGCGATGGGCGAGATCACCACCAAGCCGTATCTGCTGCGGGCGCTGTACGAATGGTGCGTGGACAACGGCTACACCCCGCACCTGGCGGTCAAGGTCGACGCCCAGACTCAGGTGCCCCTGGAGCACGTGCGCAACGGCGAGATTACGCTGAATGTCAGTCCGGGCGCGGTGCACAAGCTGCAGATGGGCAACGAGCTGATCGAGTTCTCGGCCCGCTTCGCCGGTGCCGCGCGCCAGCTCTCGGTGCCCGTGGCGAACGTCTACGCGCTTTATGCGCGCGAGACCGGGCACGGCATGACCTTCGAGGTTGATCTGTCCAAGCCCGCGCCGCAGGCAGAGGCGGAGTCCGAGCCCCTGGCCCCGCCCGCCGCGCTGCCCGCGCCCGCGGACGAGCCGCCCGTGCCGCCCAAGCCGCCCGTCGGCAAACCGACGCTGCGGCGCGTGAAGTAGGCTTGCCTGAAGTAGACTCGTACTTGCGGGGCCGGCTTAGCTCAGTCGGTAGAGCAGCGGTTTTGTAAACCGAAGGTCGCGGGTTCGATTCCTGCAGCCGGCACCACGACCCACGGCGTCGAGGGCGCGCCGGCGAGTCGCGGCAAGCCTATAGCGTGAGCTTGTCGATAGCCGCCGCGCAGGCCGAGGCGACGTCGTAATTCGGCTTGGCGGCGTCACCCGGCATCGTTGCCCAACCGCGTTTCATGACGTAGTCGCCCTGTTCCCAGCTATTGACCACCTTCAGCGCCGCAAGGCTGGCCGCCGCGTCGGTGCTCTTTCGAAACTGGGCCACGCATATCGGGGCGAGCGCCGATACGAGCGCCGCGTCGGCGCGGCCGCCGGCAAGCGTTTCCGCCTTGGAACCGGTCACCCAGCCGCCCCAATTGAATCCGACGATTGCGAGCGTTATCGCGCCCACTACCGCGCCCCACAGAAATGGCCGCGTTTGGACAGGAAGTTTGGGTATGTTCATGGCGCCTCCGTTATACGTCGACAAAGCGATCGCGGGAGAAACTCTCCCGTTCCTCGTCATTGAAGTATCGTCCATTGAGCGAATATGTCGGTGCGCTGTCGCGCATATAGCCTGATATGAGGACACGCCGTACGCCGGCCAGCCCATGCTCACCCCGGGCCCGCTAGAATGGGTGCTTCGACTGCCACGCCCGAGTCGATCTCATGAAGAAGCCGACCCGCACCCGCACTGCCGCAATCCCGGATCCGGGCACGGGTGTCCCCGTGTCGCAGAGGATCCTCGAGCGCCTGCGGGCCGCGCGGGCGCGCTACCACGCCAACGACAACATCGCCCGCTTCATCGAGCCGGGCGAGATGCAGTCGATGCTCGACGAGGTGGAGGCAAAGATGCTCGGCGTGCTGCAGAGTCTGGTGATCGATACCGAGGGCGACCACAATACGCAGGACACCGCGCGCCGCGTCGCAAGGATGTACCTGACGGAGGTCTTCCGCGGCCGATACAGCCCGCCGCCCCCCGTCACGGAGTTTCCGAACGTCGAACACCTAAACGAGTTGATGATTGTCGGGCCGATCACGGTGCGCAGCGCCTGCTCGCATCACCTGTGTCCCATCATCGGCAAGGTCTGGATCGGGGTCATGCCCAACGAGCATTCGAACCTGATCGGGCTGTCGAAGTACGCGCGGCTGTGCGACTGGGTGATGAGCCGGCCGCAGATTCAGGAAGAGGCAGTAACGCGGCTTGCGGACCTGCTGCAGGAGCGCATGCAGCCGGACGGCCTGGCAGTCGTGATGGAGGCCGACCACTTCTGCATGCAATGGCGCGGCGTCAAGGACACCGATTCGAAGATGATCAACAGCGTGATGCGTGGCTCGTTCCTCAAGGACGCCAACCTGCGGCGTGAATTCCTCGCCCTGTTGCGGCGCAATAACGCCTAGGAGAAATGCAATGCTCGTCCGTCTCCTGTACGCCAGCCGCTCGGCGCAGCCGGTAAGCGCCAAGGTGATCGAATCGATCCTCGCGCAGTCGCGGCGCCACAACCCGGAGCTCGGCGTCACCGGCATCCTGTGCCAGAGCGGAGACATCTACATGCAGGTGCTCGAAGGCGGGCGCGCGGCGGTCAATCGGCTCTACAGCCAGATCGTGCGCGACGACCGGCACAAGGACGTCGTGCTGCTGCACTACGAAGAGATCCGCGAGCGGCGCTTTGCGGGCTGGACCATGGGCCAGGTCAATCTCGCCAAGGTCAACCCGTCTACGCTGCTGAAGTATTCCGAAACCGCGACCCTCGATCCCTACGCCATGTCCGGAGCGGTCTCGATGGCGCTGCTCGAGGAGCTGATCGCCACGGCCCAGATCATCGGCCGCGCCGGCTAGGCTGCGCCCGGCCGGCGCGCTCAGTCGGATATCGACTCGAAGATTTCGCGCAGACGCCCTGCGCAGCGCTTGAAGGCGTCGAGCACGTCAGGGTCGAAGTGCGAAGGCAGGGTCCGG
>DAHVFK010000303.1 GCA_027317055.1 Betaproteobacteria bacterium
GTGTAGAGCTTGCCCTGGGTCAGGTCGACGCGCAGCGGGGAGGTGCCCGCGAGGTAGTTGAAAGCCACCAGGATCAGGAACAGCGCCGCCAGGCCGACGGCCGAATACACCAGGGTCTGGTACTTTTTCATCTTGCTAGCCTGCCCGGTGGTTGCGCAGGATCACGCCGGTCGCGAACAGCGCGAAGCCGATCACCGAGAGGAAGTAGAACAGGTCGCGCGAATCGATCACGCCCTTCTGGAAACCGTCGAAGTGCGGAATCACCGAGAACGCGGCCACAGTGTCGACCACGGCGGGACTGGCCCAGCGCGCCAGCAGATCGGTCACCGGGTTGAAGCCGCACAGGATGAGGAACAGGCAGATCACCACGCCGAGAATGAAGGCCACCACCTGGTTGCGCGTCATGGCCGAAGTCATGCAGGAAATCGCCAGATAGGACCCTGACAGCAGCAGGCTGCCGAAGTAGCCGGTGGCGATCACGCCGTTGTCGGGGTCGCCGAGCACGTTCACGGTGAGCACCACGGGGAAAGTGAGCGCGAGCGCGATCGCGAGGAAGGCCCAGGAAGCGAGGAACTTGCCGAGGATCGCCTGCCAGGTGGTCACCGGCATCGTCAACAGCAGCTCGAGCGTGCCGGAGCGGCGCTCCTCGGACCACAGCCGCATGCCGACCGCGGGTACCAGCACCAGGTAGAGCCACGGGTGCCAGCCGAAGAACGATGCCAGGCTGGCCTCGCCGCGCTCGAAGAAGCCGCCGGCGGTGAAAGTGAAGAAGCCCGTCAGGAGCAGGAAGATGACCAGGAACACGTAAGCCACCGGGGAGGTGAAATAGCTCGCCAGCTCGCGCCGCGCGATGGTGCGAACCGTCTTCCAGGCGGAGATCATTTCTTCACCGTGTCGGGCAGCGTGATGCGGCGGAACACTTCGTCCAGCTGCCCCTCTTCGGTGCGCAGCGCCTCGAGCCGCCAGCTTTCGCGCGTGGCGAGCGCCGCGACCTCGCGCGCCAGCTCGCCGGCCGCGGCTTTGTCCGCAGGGAAGACGCGGTACGCGCCGTCGGCCACCTCGACCCGTCCGAGCGGCGCGAGCTTGTCGGCGCTTACGCCCTGGCCGGAAACCGTGACCGCGCCGGCCAGGCCGGACATGCCGCGCAGCTCCGCCGGCGTGCCGTTGGCGACGATACGGCCGCGGTCGATGATGATGGCGCGGGTGCACGCGGCATCGACCTCCTCCAGGATGTGGGTGGAGAACACGACCGCCTTCGTGCGCCCGAGCTCGCGGATCAGGTTGCGCACCTCGTGCTTCTGGTTCGGGTCGAGACCGTCGGTCGGCTCGTCGAGCACCAGCACCTCGGGATCATGGATCAGCGCCTGCGCGAGGCAGGTGCGGTGCTTGTAGCCCTTGGACAGCGTGTCGATGCCCTGGTGCAGCACCGAGTCGAGAAAGCACAGCTCGACCACGCGGTCGATCGCCTTGTGCTTGGCGCCGCCGGTCAGACCGCGCATGTCGGCCGCGAAGGCGAGGAAGCCGTGCACCGTCATGTCGGGATACGCGGGCGCGGCCTCGGGCAGGTAGCCGATCAGGCGCTTGGCCTCGAGCGGCGACTCGGTCACGTCGTAGCCGCCGACCGCGATCTTGCCCTCGGTGGGCGGGATGAAGCCCGTGATCATGCGCATGGTGGTCGACTTGCCCGCGCCGTTGGGCCCCAGGAAGCCGAGCACCTCGCCGCGCTCGACGTTGAACGAAACGCCGTCCACCGCGCGCTTCGGGCCAAACGACTTCACCAGATTCTCGATTCGGATCATGGGTTGTGAGGCTTGCGCTGCGGCTTCAAGGGGCCGCATTATCGCTGAATTCGCCGCGCAGGCCCCCGAGGATCGGGTGCGAGCCTTAAACCAGGCTTAAAGCTGGCCCAGGATATTAGGCGGCGGTAAAATCGCCGCGTTCCATTCCCCGCTTCATCTCAACACCGAGGATCCGTATGGACAAGGCATTGCTATCCAAGACCGCGGCCGCGATGGTCGCGAAGGGCAGGGGCCTGCTCGCTGCCGACGAATCGAGCGGCACCTGCGAGAAGCGCTTCAAGTCTGTCGGGGTCGAAAGCACGGAGGAGAACCGGCGCGCCTACCGCGGCCTGCTGTTCGCCACGCCAGGGGTCGAGCAGTACGTCTCCGGCGTCATCCTGTTCGACGAAACCATTCGTCAGAAGACCAGCGACGGCGTGGCCTTCCCGCAGTTCCTGGCCGGCAAGGGAATCATTCCCGGCATCAAGGTCGACAAGGGCGCCAAGGAGCTGGCGCTGTGCCCCGGAGAGAAGGTGACCGAGGGGCTCGACGGCTTGCGCGAGCGGCTGGCGGAATACTTCAAGCTCGGCGCGCGCTTTGCCAAGTGGCGCGCCGTGATCACCATCGGCGACGGCATCCCCTCGCATGCCTGCCTGTACGCCAACGCGCACGCACTGGCGCGCTACGCGGCGCTGTGCCAGGAGGCCTCGATCGTGCCGATCATCGAGCCCGAAGTGCTGCTCGACGGCGACCACACTATCGAGCGCTGCGAGGAGGTGACCGAAGCGACGCTGCGCGCAACCAACGCCGCCCTGGCGGCGCACAACGTGTCGTTCGAGCACACCATCCTCAAGGCGAGCATGGTGCTCTCGGGCAAGGACTGCGCTCGCCAGGCGGGTGTCGACGAGGTCGCCGAGCGCACCGTGCGGGTGCTAAAGCGCACCGTGCCGGCAGCACAGCCGGGAGTGGTGTTCCTCTCCGGCGGCCAGTCGGATCTGGACGCGACCGCGCACCTGAACGCGATGGCGGCGATGAAGGGGCTGGCCTGGCCGCTCACGTTCTCGTACTCGCGCGCGCTGCAGAATCCCGCGCTCAAGGTCTGGCGCGGCAGCCTGCAGAACGTCGCCGCGGCGCAGAGGGCTTTCCACCACCGTGCGCACATGAACGGCCTCGCCAGCCAGGGCAAGTGGAAGCACGAACTCGAGAGCAAGGCGGCATGAGCGCCGCCCTGTTCGAGTCCGGCATCGCGAGCCTGCCGCGCATCGGACGCGGCAAGGTGCGCGACATCTATGCGGTCGGCAACGATAAGATGCTGATCGTGGTGAGCGACCGCCTGTCCGCCTTCGACGTGGTGCTGCCCGATCCGATCCCGGACAAGGGCGCGGTGCTGACCCAGATGTCGAACTTCTGGTTCGAGAAACTGGCGCACGTAGTGCCCAATCACCTGACCGGAATCGATCCGGACTCGGTGGTGCGCGACGAGGCCGAGAAGGCGCAGGTGGGCGGCCGCTCGGTGGTGGTGAAGAAGCTGAAGGCGCTGCCGATCGAGGCCGTGGTGCGCGGCTACCTCATCGGCTCGGGCTGGAAGGACTACCAGAAGAGCGGCAAGGTGTGCGGCATCGAGCTGCCCAAGGGCCTCGCGCAGGCGCAGAAGCTGCCCAAGCCGATCTTTACCCCGGCCACCAAGGCGGCCCAAGGGCACGACGAGAACATCTCCTTCGACGAAGTCGTCAAGCTGATCGGCCGGCCGCTCGCCGAGCAGGTGCGCGATGTTTCGATCCGGCTCTACACGGAGGCGGCCGACTACGCCGCAGGCAGGGGCATCATCATCGCCGACACCAAGTTCGAGTTCGGCACCGATGCGCAGGGCAAGCTGGTGCTGATCGACGAGGCGCTGACCGCGGACTCGTCGCGCTTCTGGCCCGCGGACTCGTACCAGGTAGGCATCAGCCCGCCCTCGTTCGACAAGCAATACGTGCGCGACTACCTGGAGACGCTGGACTGGAACAAGACCCCGCCGGCGCCGAAGCTTCCGCCGCAGGTGATCGCGAAGACATCGGAGAAATACCGCGAGGCGCTCGAGCGGCTCACCGGGAGAAAGCTCGCATGATCGGCATCGTGATGGGGTCGACGTCCGACTGGGAAACCATGAAGGCGGCCGCCAAAATGCTGCAGGACTTCGGCGTGCCCTTCGAAGCCAAGGCGATGTCGGCGCACCGCAGTCCCGATGCGGTCGCGGCGTGGGCCGGCGGGGCCGCCAAGCGTGGCGTGAAGGCGATTATCGCCGCCGCGGGCGGTGCGGCGCATCTCGCGGGGGTGGTCGCGGCGCACACCACACTGCCCGTGCTCGGGGTGCCCATGCCTTCCAAGCATCTGCAGGGGCTCGATTCGCTGCTCTCGACCGTGCAGATGCCCAAGGGCATACCGGTGGCGACCTTCGCCATCGGCGAGGCGGGCGCGGCGAACGCCGCGCTGTTCGCGGTGGCGCTGCTCGCGCTGGCCGATGCCGGCATGGCAAGCAAGCTCGAGGATTTCCGGCGCAAGCAGACCGAGGCGGTTCTCCAGGCTGCGCCGCTGAAACTGTGAGCGAAGAGCTCCGGCGCGCGGCCCAGATCCTGCGCGCCGTCGGGCTGGTCGCGTTTCCCACCGAAACGGTGTATGGGCTCGGGGCGGACGCTTCGAGCGAAGCCGCGCTGAAGAAGCTCTACGCGCTCAAGCGCCGGCCGGCGGACCACCCGGTCATTGTCCACTTCGCGAGCGCCGAGCTGGCATTCGAATGGGCGCGCGAGGTGCCCGAGGCGGCGCACCGGCTCGCCGCACGCTTCTGGCCCGGCCCGCTTACCTTGATCCTCAGGCG
>DAHVFK010000304.1 GCA_027317055.1 Betaproteobacteria bacterium
TTCGCGCCGCTGCGTGACGTGGCGCGAGCTGCCGGGCTTGCGCCGGTCGAGCTCGGCCTGCAGGTCGGCGGCCGAGAGTTCCAGGCCCGGCGGGCAGCCGTCGACCACGCCGCCGTAGGCGGGTCCGTGCGATTCGCCGAAGGAGGTCACGCAGTAGAGCGTGCCGAAGCTGTTGCCCGACATGCAAAAAAGCTTAGCACAGGGGTGCCGCGCAACCGCGGCGGCGCGCTAGGCGGGCGACTCCTTCATGTAGCCCTTGAGCATCTTGTTCTCGAGGTCCTGCGCCTCGAGCACCGCCTTGGCGACGTCGCGGAACGAGATCACGCCCAGCAGCTTGTCGTCCTGCAGCACCGGCAGGTAGCGCGCGCCGCTCTCGAGCATGGTGCGGCGCAGGTCGTTTACCTCCATGTCCGGGCCGGTACTGACCGGATCGCGCTCCATGATCTCGCCCACCTGGATCTCGCCCAGCGCCCCGCCGCGCGCGGCGAGCGCCTCCATGATCTCGTGGAAGGTGAGCATCCCGACCATGCGCCCGAGCTCGATCACCACCAGCGAACCGAGGTTCTGCTCGGCCATGGTCCGGACCGCCTGCGTGGCGCGCTCGGAAGGCTCGACGCCGAGCAGCCGGCTGCCCTTGACGCGCAAGATTTCCTTGACCTGCATGGCCGCCTCCGACTCGCTGCACGGTCTTGCCAGTCTAGTCCAAGCCCGGCCCGGCGCAAAGCGCGACGCGCGCGGTGTGGCGCGCGATCATCAGCTCTTCGTCGGTCGGAATAACCCACGCCGACACCCTGCTCGCCGCGCGCGAGATGCGCGGCCCGCCGGCGGCGTTGGCGCCCTGGTCGAGCTTGAGGCCGAGCCAGGCGGCGCCGCGGCACACGCGCGCTCGCACCGGCGCCGCGTGCTCGCCGATACCGGCGGTGAACACCAGCGCGTCGAGGCCGCCGAGGGCGGCGGCGAGCGAGCCGAGCTCGCGCCCGATGCGGTAGACGAACTGGTCGACCGCCGCGCGCGCGCCGGGCGCGTCGCTCGCCAGCAGCGCGCGCATGTCGCCCGAGAGGCCCGACATGCCGAGCAGCCCCGAGCGGTGATACAGCAGGTCCTCGATCGCGCGCGCGTCCATGTGCTTCTGGTCCATCAGCCACAGCAGCACGCCCGGGTCGAGCGAGCCGCAGCGGGTGCCCATCGGCAGGCCCTCGAGCGCGCTGAAGCCCATGCTGCTCGCCACGCTCGCGCCGGCGCGCAGCGCGCACATCGAGGCGCCGTTGCCCAGGTGGGCGACCACCGTGCCCCCGGCCGCGGCGCGCGCGTCGATGCCGGGCAGCGCCTGCGCGATGTACTCGTACGACAGGCCGTGGAAGCCGTAGCGGTGCACGCCTTCGCGCGTGATCTCGGGCGGCAGCGCGTAGGCCTGCACCACCGCCGCCTGCCCGCGGTGAAACGCGGTGTCGAAGCAGGCCACCTGCGCGAGTCCCGGGCGCAGCGCGATCAGGCGCCGGATCGCGGCCAGGTTGTGCGGCTGGTGCAACGGCGCGAGCGGCACCAGCGCCTCGAGCTGCGCCAGCACCCCGGCATCGACGCGCACCGGCGCCGCGTAGCGCATGCCGCCATGCACCACGCGGTGGCCGACCGCGGCGAGCCGCCTGCCCTGCATGCGCTGCTCGATCCACTCGAGCAGGAAATCGGTCGCCTGCTCGTGCGCCAGGGGCTCATCCCAGCGCTGCTCGGCGCCCGGCGCCTTGAAGTGCGCCGCGGCTCGAGCTGAAGGGCCAGATCGAGGGACTGCCGGACGCGGCGCTGCGTCCTCGAGCGCGAAGAGCGAGAACTTGACGCTCGAGGAGCCCGCGTTCAGGACCAGCAGCGCGTCGCCCATCGCGCGGCAGTTACAGGCCGACCGAGTCGGCCACCAGCTTGCGCAGCTGCTTGCGCAGATCCTTCGCCGCGTCGGCGTAGGCCGCCTCGCCGATCACGTTGGTGATCTCGTACGGGTCGCGCTCGAGGTCGTACAGCTCGTCCACGCCCTCCTTGTGGATCCAGTGGATGTACTTGTAGCGCTCGGTGCGCAGCGCCTTGTAGCTCATGCCGACGATCCACGGCCAGGCCGACTCGTTGAAGTATTCGATCAGGAAGGCTTCGCGCCAGCGCTTGCCGCGGCCCTTCATCAACGGCACCAGCGAGCGGCCCTGGATCTGCGCGCCCGGCTTGCCGCCCGCGAGATCGATCATGGTCGGCGCGATGTCGGTCGCGAGCACCATCTGCGGCAAGCGGCTGCCCGGCGCGATTCGCTTCGGGTAGCGCACGAAGAACGCGGTGCGGATGCCCTCCTCGTAGGCGAAGCGCCGCTCGGCGCCGAGGCCGTGCTCGCCGAAGAAGAAGCCGTTGTCGCCCAGCAGCACGATGCAGGTGTTGTCGAGCTTGCCCGCCTTTTCGAGCGCATCGAGCAGCATGCCGACGCCCTCGTCGACCGAGGCCATCATCGCCGCGCGCTCGCGGATTTCCTCCTGCGTGCCGACGTGCAGCGCATCCAGAAACGGCCGGTTGCCCGGGTCCTTGCGCAGCTCGAACAGCTCGCGCCAGGCGGGCTTCTGCTCCAGCACCTTCTCCAGCGGCAGCACGCTCGGGCGCATGGGGTAAGTTTCGCCGCGGTACAGCTCGCGGTGCCGTTCCGGCAGCACGTAGCCCTGCATGGTGCTCGCATCGATCGAGCCGTCCTGCTTCTGCTGCACGTCCGGGTGCACCGCCTTGTGGGCGAAGAACAGCGCGAACGGGTGCTTGCGCTTGCGTCCCACGAACTCCGCCGCGCGCTCGTTGAGCAGGTCGGTGACGTAGCCGGAGAGCTTGTGCTCGCCGCCGTTTTCCCACAACACCGGGTCGGTGATCATGCCCTGGCCGCGGAAGCTCACCCAGTGGTCGTAGCCGGGCCGGGGGCTCGCGTCGTTGCCCATGTGCCACTTGCCGATGTGCGCGGTCTCGTAGCCGAGCTTCTTCAGCTCCAGGTGGTAGTTCGCCAGCCGGTGGCTCATCGCATCGCGCCCGACGTTGTCGATGATGCCGTGGCGCGAAGCGTACTGGCCGGTCAGGATCGAGGCCCGGTTGGGCGAGCAAAGCGGCGTGGTGTGGAACGCGTTGTCGAACTGCGCGCCTTCGTGCGCCAGACGGTCGATATGCGGCGTCTTCATGTAGGGGTGCCCCGAGGCGCCCGTTTCGTCGAAGCGCAGGTCGTCGACCAGAATCACGATCAAATTGGGTTTCATCCACTCCTCAGTAATACTCGCGCTGGTAGATCAGCCTGTCCGGCTGCGAGCCAAACAGCCCGAAGGCGGCGCGCGCCGACGGATTGTCGTCGTACATCGTGCTCGCGTTGCCGTCAGGGTCGAGCATATCGTTCCAGCGCCCGAGCAGGTAGACCAGATTCGAACCGGAGGCAGGCGTCTCCCCGCTCGCCGCGCTCGCGCAGTAGTTGCCGCTCGCCGCGGCGTAGAGATTCGGCGTCAGGCGCACGCTGCCGGTCACCCCACCTGTGGGCGCCGCGAGCGTGAGCGTGCCGACCCCGGCGCTGAAAGCGACCGGGCTTTGCTGCACGAAGGTCTTGCAGTTGCCGCCGCCGGGGGCGAGCGCGCCGGTGTAGCCGTCGAGCACGATCGCGCTGCGCGGAATCCTGGTGCAGTTGTCCAGCGTATTTGTGGCGAACGCCGAGCCTTGCCAAGTCTGGACCATAACGGGCACCGGCAGCGCCGAGGTCTTCGCCCCGAGCGCGTTGCGCAGCATCAGGCGCCCGAAGCGCACCTCGGTCGAAACGCCCAGGCTCTTGTGGTCGTTGACGGCGTTGTTGTCCACGTCCAGGTCAAGCGCGTTCATCGCCACGGCGTCGGAGTCCACCGGGGCGATGCCGAACTGAAGCCCCGCATAGGGCCCATCGGGATTGTCGGGCGTGGAACGGAGGATCGCCGTCGTCAGGGCGACGCTCGCCACCCCGTTTGACCAGCTGCCCGCGGACGTGGATCCCGAGTCGATGCGCGGCGTGAGGTTGGCCGTGCCGCTTCGCGCGCCGAAATTGAAGTTCGCGAACGAGGTTAGGCCGAGCTTAGCGTAGGCTCCGGCGTAGTTCAGCGTGCTGCCATTTGACGTGTTCTGCGCGGTCAGGGTGAAGGCCGCATCCATCTGCTCTCCCATGTAAGTGAAAGCGGAGGCCGGAGTGCAGGCGGGCGAGATGTCCGCGCGGGTAGCAAGCGATCCGAGTGAGAGCGCGAAATGGTCGGGAATGAATCGCCCGAAACCGCTGGAGCCGGTAGTCTGGGGGACCGCGCTGCTGCCGATCGAGCAACCGTACTTGCCACCCGCCAGCACGTTCGAAAAACTGGCGACGATGCAATCGCTTGGCTGGTCCACACTGGTGAAGCTGCTGTCATACACCGCGTTGGCATTGAGGCCGACGTTGCCGACTTCGCTGTAGGCAAAGCTTGAGCCTGCCGCGACTCCGGTCGCCACCGGAGCTGCGCTGAAGACGCCGCTTATCGTGCCGGCTGTCGGCGTTCCCACCACCTTGGTGTTGTCGAGAAGCGGAGTGCCGCTGTAGCCGGCCACCGACGACGCGGTCAGATTCATCATTGGCACGCCGGCCTTGAT
>DAHVFK010000305.1 GCA_027317055.1 Betaproteobacteria bacterium
GGTCATCACGGTGCCGTAGATCGGCACCAGCGCGCCGAATTCCTCTCTTACCGGATCCCAGTCTTCGCGCCAGAGGAAGCTCAGGCCATACTTGCGCAGCGTCAGCTCGCTGCCGACCACGAGCGACACCAGGATCGCGACCAGAATGCTGAAGACGAGGAATGCGAAAACCTTGGTCAGCCACTCGAAGGCAGGGTCCAGCCAGAGCGCGGAGCGCGCCCGCGGCGCAAGGGCGGCCGGCAGCGATTCGACTGTCGCGTCTTGGTTCTCGGCGCCCTCGAACGGCACGGGTCGGCGCTCATCTGAATGGTTTGCCGCGCATTCTAGATGAATCCGCCCCGGCAACGGAAATGGTCGTTCAATATAGTGGGTTCCCCGACGCGTCCTTGATGTTCTTCCAGGACGATTCGATCAGCGAAACGACCTTGTCCGGCATCGGCACGTAGTCGAGCGACTCGGCCATCTCGCCGCCGCTGGCGTAGGCCCACTTGAAGAACTTGAGCACCGCCCTGGCGTTTTCCGGTTTGTCCTGCACCTTGCGCATCAGGATGAAGGTCGCGCCGGCGATCGGCCAGGCTTTCGCGCCCGGGGCATCGGTGAGGATCAGGTACATCCCCGGCGCCGCGCTCCAGTCAGCGCCCGCGGCCGCCGCCATGAACGACTTGGCGCTCGGCGAAACGAAGTTGCCCTCGCGGTTGCGCATCTGGACGTACGCCATGTGATTCTGCAGCACGTACGCGTACTCGACGTAGCCGATCGAGCCATTGATGCGCTGCACGTAGGAGGCCACGCCTTCGTTGCCCTTGCCGCCCACGCCGGTCGGCCAGTTGAGCGCAGTGCCCACGCCGACCTTTTCTTTCCACTCGGGGTTGACCTTGGACAGGTAGTTCGACCAGATGAAGCTCGTGCCCGACCCGTCCGAGCGGTGCACCACCGAGATCGCCTGCTCGGGAAGATTCACGCCCGGGTTGAGCGCGGCGATCGCCGGGTCGTTCCACTTGGTGATCTTGCCGAGGTAGATGTCGCCCAATAGCGCGCCCGAGAGCTTGAGCTCGCCCGGCTTGATGCCCTTCAGGTTCACGGTCGGGATCGCGCCCCCGATGACGGTCGGAAATTGCACCAGGCCGCTCTTTGCGAGCACTTCCGGCGTAAGCGGCATGTCCGAGGCGCCGAAATCGACCGTCTTGGCGTTGATCTGCTTGATGCCGCCGCCGGAGCCGATCGACTGGTAGTTCATACCCACGCCGGTCGCCTTCCTGTAGGCGTCGGCCCACTTGGCGTAGATCGGATAGGGGAATGTCGCCCCCGCGCCGGTGAAATTCGCCGCCAGCGCCGCGGCGGAAACCAGCGCCGCGGCGGCAAAGCCGAGCACCTTCGTCATCGTCTTGTTGTGCATGTCAAACAATCCTCGCGGTTGGAAATTCACGACCGCAAGGATATGAAGGATTTGTTACCAGATCGTGACAGCGCCGAATCAGCCGCCGGCGCAGCGGCGCACCGCCTGCGCGATCGACTGCGCCGCGGCCTCGATCGCCGGGCGCGGTTCGCCCTCGACCATCACGCGCAGCACCGGCTCGGTGCCGGAGGGCCGCAGCAGCACCCGCCCGTGTCCGTCGAGCGCCCGCTCGCCCGCCGCCAGCGCCTCGGTGATCGGCGCGTGCGCGCGCCAGTCGAAGCCGGCCGGCACCCCCACGTTGAGCAGCACCTGCGGGTACATGACCAGGTCCGCGGTCAGCTCGGCCAGCGTGCGGCCCTGGTCGCGCATCGCGCCCAGCACCTGCAACGCCGAAACGATGCCGTCGCCAGTGGTGTGCTTGTGGAGGCAGATGATGTGGCCCGAGTTCTCGCCGCCGTAGAACCAGCCGCGCTCGCGCATCAGCTCGAGCACGTAGCGGTCGCCCACGCTCGCGCGCGCGAAGGGGATGTCCAGGCGCCCAAGGGCCTGCTCGAGCGCAAGGTTGGTCATCAGCGTTCCCGCGACCCCGCTCACCTTCTCGCGCGCCGCGCGGTGCCGGATGATTGCGTACAGCAGCTGGTCGCCGTCGTAGAGCCTGCCGTCGGCGTCGGCCACCACCAGCCGGTCGCCGTCGCCGTCGAGCGCGACGCCGAGCTGCGCCCGGTTGTGCTTGACCGCGGCGGTCAGTTGCCGCGGCGCGGTCGCGCCGAAGTCGTCGTTGATGTTGAATCCGTCGGGCGCAACTCCGATCGGCACCACCTCGGCGCCGAGCTCGTGGAACACGTGCGGCGCGACGGCGTAGGCCGCCCCGTGCGCGCAGTCGACCACGATTTTCAGCCCCTTCAAATCGAGCTCGGACGGAAAGGTCGACTTGCAGAACTCGATGTAGCGCCCGCCCGCGTCGTCGACGCGCCGCGCGCGTCCGAGTTGCGCCGACTCATTGCAGCCCATCGGCGCTTCGAGCTCCCTTTCGATCTCGAGCTCGATCGCATCGGGCAGCTTGAAGCCGTCGCCGGAAAAGAACTTGATGCCGTTGTCGGCGTAGGGATTGTGCGAGGCGCTGATCACGACTCCGGCCGACAGGCGCAGCGCGCGCGTCAGGTAGGCGACTCCCGGGGTCGGCAGCGGGCCGCACAGCAGCACGTCGACTCCTGCCGCGGAGAAGCCCGCCTCGAGCGCGGCCTCGATCATGTAGCCCGAGATGCGCGTGTCCTTGCCGATTAGCACCGTTGGGCGTTCGCCACGCGCGCCGCTGCTGCCGGTGAGCACCTTGCCCGCGGCGTAGCCCAGGCGCAGGACAAAGTCCGGCGTCATCGGTGAGCGTCCCACCGTTCCGCGCACGCCGTCGGTGCCGAAATGCTTTCTGCTCATGTCGCTCCAGTCCGGAAAGCTTCCCACACCGCGAGCGCGTCGCGGGTGGGCGCCACATCGTGAACCCGCAGTATTCTCGCCCCAGCCTGCGCGGCGAGCAATGCGGCCGCGACGCTCGCCGCCAGGCGCTCGCCGACCGGGCGGCCGGTGACCTGCCCGAGGCTGGACTTGCGCGACCAACCCGCCAGCAGCGGCACACCAAGTGCGTCGAACTCCCCCAGGCGGCGCTGCAGTTCGAGGTTGTGGCGCAGTGTCTTGCCGAAGCCGAAGCCGACGTCGGCCACGATGCGCGCCCGTCCGATCCCGGCGCGCTCTGCCGCGGCGATGCGCCCGGCCAGGTAGTCCTTCACCTCGCGTACCACGTCGTCGTAGCGCGGATCGCGCTGCATGCTCGCCGGCTCGCCCTTCTTGTGCATCAGGCAGACCGCGCAATCGCTACCTGCCACCGCCTCCAGCGCGCCGGGCGCGGTCAGGGCATCGATGTCGTTGATCATCGAGGCCCCGGCCGCCAGCGCCTCGCGCATCACTCTCGCGCGGCGCGTGTCGACCGACAGGGGGGCGTCGATGCCGGACAGGGCCTCGAGCACCGGCAAGACGCGCGCGAGCTCCGCATCCTCTCCGACCGGATCGGCGCCCGGGCGCGACGACTCGCCGCCGATGTCGAGAATCGCGGCGCCCTCATCGAGCATGCGTTGCGCCCGCGCGACGGCCGCGTCGCGCTGTAGAAAGCGACCGCCGTCGGAGAAGGAATCGGGGGTGACGTTCAGCACCCCCATCAGGATCGGGCGCTCGAGCGGCAGCAAGAACCTGCCGCAGCGGAGCATCGGCGCCCGGGTCAGGCGCTCGGTGCGGGCGCCGCGGCGCCCTGCGCGCCGCCGTCGTTGGCCGCGCTGGTGGGCGAGCCCGTGGTGGGGGTCACCTTCGGCGGGCGCGGCGGCTTGCCGGCCATGATGTCGTTGATCTGCTCGGCGTCGAGCGTCTCCCACTCGAGCAGCGTGCGCGCCATGGTCTCGACCTTGTCGCGATTCTCCTCGAGCAGCTTGCGCGCGAGCTTGTACTGCGTGTCGATGATGCGGCGGATCTCGCCGTCGACTTTCTGCAGCGTCGCTTCGGACACGTTCTTGTGCGTCGTGATCGAGCGCCCGAGGAACACTTCGCCCTCGTTCTCGCCGTACACCATCGGCCCGAGCTCGTCCGACATGCCCCACTGGGTCACCATGCGCCGGGCGAGCTCGGTCGCGCGCTCGAAGTCGTTCGCTGCGCCGGTGGTCATCTGGCTCATGAACAGCTCTTCGGCGATACGCCCGCCGAACAGCACCGCGATGATGGCGAGCAGCCGGTCGCGGTCCTGGCTGTAGCGGTCCTGCTCCGGCAGCTGCATCGTCACGCCGAGCGCGCGCCCGCGCGGGATGATGGTCACCTTGTGCACCGGGTCGGTCTTGGGCAGCAGCTTTGCCACCACCGTGTGGCCCGACTCGTGGTAAGCCGTGTTGCGGCGCTCGTCTTCGTGCATGACCATCGAACGCCGCTCGGCGCCCATGATGATCTTGTCCTTGGCGCGCTCGAAGTCGTCCATGTCCACCAGCCGCTTGTTCTGGCGCGCGGCGAACAGCGCCGCTTCGTTCACCAGGTTGGCGAGGTCGGCGCCGGAGAAGCCGGGCGTGCCGCGGGCGATGATGCGCGGGTCGACGTCGGAGGCGAGCGGCACCTTGCGCATATGCACCTTGAGAATCTTCTCGCGGCCGACCACGTCGGGGTTGGGCACCACCACCTGGCGGTCGAAGCGGCCGGGGCGAAGC
>DAHVFK010000306.1 GCA_027317055.1 Betaproteobacteria bacterium
TCGAGCGTGCTGGTGTGCGTCGGGCTGTTCGTGCCGATGGTGCACCTCGCATCGTTCGCCCAGGACGTTGGCTATTCGGAGGCCCGGGGCGTGGCGCTGGTGAGCCTGATCGGGCTCGGCAGCCTGCTCGGGCGCTTCACCATCGGCGGCGTCGCCGATCGCCTCGGGCGCATGCCTTCGCTGGCGGTGATGTACGTCGGCCTGGGCGCGATGCTGCTGCTGTGGTGGCTCGCCACCCAGTACTGGATTCTGGCCCTGTTCGCGCTGTCCTTCGGCGCCTTCTACGGCGGCTTCGTCGCGCTCGCACCGTCGATCGTGATGGATCTTTACGGTCCGCGCGCACTGTCGGGCATCATCGGTTTTCTCTACACCGGCCCGGGGATCGGCACCCTGATCGGCCCGCCGCTTGCCGGCGCCGCGTTCGATGCGCTGGGCAGCTACAGCGCGCCGATCCTGGCGGGCGCCGCGCTGTCGTTCGCCGCCGCCGGCATCGTGCTGGTGCTGATGCGGCGCACGCGCGCCGCCGCGGCGTGAAGCGCGCTCCGGCGCTCGCGGTGAGCGAGGCGCGCGGCGTTCGCCACCTGCACATCGGCGGCGAGGCGATCCAGAGCGCGATGCGCATCGACGATCCCTACGCCCTCGCGCTCGACTACACACGCTGCATGATGGCGGTTCTGCTGTTCCATCCGCAGCCGCGCGAAGTGCTGATGATCGGGCTGGGCGGAGGCTCGCTGGCCAAGTTCTTCCATCGCCGCTTCAGCGCCGCGCGGGTGCGCGCGGTGGAACTCGACGCGCGCGTGGTCGCGGCGGCGCGCGAGCACTTCGCGCTGCCGCGCGACGACGCGCGGCTCAGGGTGGAGATCGGCGACGGCGCCGAGGCACTGGCGCCGGAATGCTGCGATCTGCTGCTGGTGGACGGCTTCGACGACGGCGAGCAGGTTCCCGCGCTGACCAGCCGCGCGTTCTACGACGCGGCCTGGCTCGCGCTCGCGGAACCCGGCGCGTTGGTGCTCAATTTCATGAGCGACGATCCTAGGCTCGATCTCTACCTCAAGCGGCTCGAGCACGCGTTCGGCGGCGCGGTGCTGTGCCTGCCGGCGCTGGCCGACCCGAACCTGATCGTGTTCGCCTTCAAGGGCGCGCCGCGGCGGGTTGCCTGGCGCGCGCTGCGCGCGCGCGCCGCGCGGCTGGAGCAGCGCTTCGCGCTGCCGTTTCGCCGCTACGTCGCGGCGCTCGGGCAGATGAATCCCTGCGCCGGGGACGACCTTATAATCACGCCGGATACGAACACGGACGGAGGCGAACGATGAAGCTGACCAGCGAGAGTTTTTCCGACATGGGCACGATCCCGGGACGCTGCACGTTCGCGGTGCCCGACGCGAAGACCCACGTCAGGCTGTCCGACAACCGAAATCCGCAGCTCGGCTGGAGCGGCCTGCCCGCGGGCACGCGCTCGCTCGCCCTCGTGTGCCACGACTACGACGTGCCGTCCAAGCCGGACGACGTCAACAAGGAGGGCCGCCAGATCCCCGCTACGCTGCCGCGGGCCGACTTCTACCACTGGCTGCTGGTCGACCTGAAGCCCTTCGACAAGGCGATCGCGGAGGGCGAGTTTTCAAACGGCATCACCGCGCGCGGCAAGCCCGGGCCGCAGGCGCCGCGCGGCGCGCGCCAGGGGCTGAACGACTATACCTCGTGGTTCGCCGGCGACGCGGACATGAAGGGCGACTACTACGGCTACGACGGTCCGTGCCCGCCCTGGAACGACACGATCGTGCACCACTACGTGTTCACGCTGTATGCGCTCGACATCGAAAGCTGCCCGCTGCCGGACGACTTCCGGGGCGCGGGCCTGCTGGCCGCAATCAATGGCCACATCCTCGATAGTGCCCGCATCACCGGGGTCTACACGCTGAACCTCTCGGCCAAGACTTGAGCTTCGAAGTCCTGGCACTGGCGCCGATCGCGTTCCTCGGCGCGCTGGTCTACGGCATCACCGGTTTCGGCGCCGCGCTGATCGCGATCCCGCTCGCGACGCATTTCGTGCCGCTGCGCTTCGCGCTTGCGGTGTTCGTGCTGCTCGACCTGGCGAACTCGCTGCGCATCGGGCTCGAGGCGCCGCGGCACGTGGTGCGCGGCGAGGTCGTGCGGCTGGTGCCGATGATCCTGGCCGGAACCGTGCTCGGCGTCACCGCGCTGGTCAACCTGCCGCGCCGGGGGGCTCTGCTCGCGCTGGGGGTATTCGTCGTCGCCTTCGCGCTGTATTCGCTCTTTTCGCGCGGCCCGCGCGGCACGCTCGGGCGCGCTTGGGCCTGGCCCGCGGGGCTGGCGGGCGGCATCACCAGCTCGATGTTCGGCGCCGGCGGGCCGCCGTACGCGATCTACCTCTCGCAGCGCAACCTGAGCAAGGAAACGTTCCGCGCCACGCTCGCGGTGACCTCGATCGCGAGCATCGCCCTGCGTCTGGCCGCGTTCTCGCTCACCGGGCTGATGAGCGATCTGGCGGTGTGGGTCGCGGCGGCGGTCGCGCTGCCGGCGGCCTGGATCGGCATTTCGGTCGCGTCCCGGCTGTTCCGTCGCATCCGACGCGAGACGCTGATGCGCGCGGTGGCGCTGATGCTGCTCGCCTCGGGCGGCTCACTGGTGCTGCGCGCGCTGGGCTGAGCGATGGACTGGGTGCTCGGCTGCATGCTGCTGTACATCGTTGCGCAGCTCGGCATCGCGTTCTGGTTCTCGCACCGCAACCGCAGCGAGGTCGACTACCTCCTGGCGGGCCGCAGCCTCGGCCCCTGGATGGCGACCTTCACGGTGTTTGCCACCTGGTTCGGCGCCGAGTCCTGCGTCGGCGCGGCGGGCGAGGCCTATGCGCACGGCATCTCTGGGGTCATCGCCGATCCCTTCGGCTACAGCGCCGGGATCGTGCTGTCCGGGCTGCTGTTCGCGGGCGCACTGTGGAAGCGCGGCATCGTCACGCTCGCGGACCTGTTCCGCGAGCGCTACGGCATCGGTGTCGAGCGGCTCGCGGCCATTGTCATGATTCCGGGCTCGATCATGTGGGCCGCGGCGCAGGTGCGCGCTTTCGGGCAGGTGCTGGCCTCGGCCTCGGATCTCGGGCTGCTCGCGGCGATCACGCTCGCGGCGGCGGTCGTCATCGCCTATACCGCGATCGGCGGGATGTGGGCGGATGCGGTCACCGACCTGGTGCAGGGCATCGTGCTCATCGCGGGGGTGCTCGCGCTGGGCGCGGTGTTCGTGTCGCTCGGCGGGCTGCGCGAGATTGCCGCGCTGCCGGCGGCGAGCTTCGCTCCGATGCACGGGCGAAGCATCGTCGGCGCGCTCGATACGCTCGCGGTGCCGATCTTTTCCACCATCGCCGCACAGGAGCTGGTCTCGCGCATCCTGGCGGCGCGCGGCGCGCGGCTCGCGCGGCGCGCCACGGTCGCGGCCGGCGTGCTGTACCTCGCAATCGGCATCGTGCCGGTGGCGATCGGGCTGGGCGCCGCCGGGTTCATCGGCGCCGGGCGCAATCACGAGCGGGTGCTGGCGCTGTTCGCCGCGCAACAGCTTCCGCTTCCGTTGTACGTTCTGTTCCTCGGCGCGCTGGTGTCGGCCATCCTGTCGACGCTTTCCGGCGCGCTGCTGGTGGCCGGCTCGCTCGCCGCGCACAACCTGCTCCTGCCGCTCGCGCCGGGCCTGCCGGAAAAGGCCAAGTTAAGGGCCAACCGCTGGGCGGTGATCGCGTTCGGCGTGGTCGCGTACTTCATCGCATTGTCGAGCGAAAGCATGTACGCGCTGGTGCAGCAGTCCTCGGGTCTGGGCAGCGCCGGGATACTGATCATGATGCTGTTCGCGCTCTGGGGCGGGCGCGTCGGCGGACCGGCGAGCGGCTATGCGGCGCTGATCGCCGGCACCGGCGTGTTCGTGCTGGCCGACAGCGTGCTGGAGATGGAAGGCGCCTACCTGCTCGCGCTCGGCGCGGCGCTCGCCGGCTACCTCGCCTGCGCGCCGCTCGCTTCGAGCATGATGAGGCGGCGCAGCTCGCGGTAGCGCTCTTCGGACGCGTCGCCGAACAAGGGATCGCGGCCGGCGGGAACCGCCGCATTCACGGCGGCCCAGTCCTCGGGCGTGAGCAGCTCGGCCGCGCGCGGCAGGACGTCTTGCTCCTCGGTCGCGAGATGATGGCGGTAATACACCAGGTAGGTGGCGGCCGCCGCCTCGACCGCGGCGCGCGAGACGATCGCCTCGTCGGCCACCTCGTTCAGCAACTCGAGCAGCTCGTCGCCGGTGTTTGCGATCACGCGGTGCTCCTGCAGCAGGCGGCTGATCTCGCCGTGCAGGCCTGGCTCGCGCGCGACGAGGCGCGCGAAGGCGACATTCTCGCGCGCGTGATGGAAGCGGTCGGGGTAGTGCCGCAGGTAGGACACGATGTCGATCATCAGGTCGTAGTTCGGCTTGCCGCCCTCGTGGAACACGGCGAGCTGGGCTTCGAGCAGCGAAAGCAGGCGCGAGAAGTTCGCGTGCTCGGCGTGCCTGTGCTTGGCGGGGCTAGTCATCGGTAGATCCAGTCCCGGCTCCAGGGCAG
>DAHVFK010000307.1 GCA_027317055.1 Betaproteobacteria bacterium
GCGCCGGTGATCCTCGCCTTTGGCCTTTACCGCGGCGGGCGCCGCTACGACGTGCACCTCGAGCCTTTCGCCGATCGCATCGAGCTCGACCGGCGCGACCGCGATGGCTCGCTTCGACCCTGGGTCGAGCGCTACGTCGCCCGGCTCGAGCATCACTGCCGCGAGGCGCCCTACAACTGGTTCAACTTCTACGACTTCTGGGCGCCTGGCGACGGCTGATCCCAGCCGACTGCCCGCACCCGCGCGGCGCGCTCGATCGACGCGGCATCGTCGTAGAAGGGCTTCGGCGCGAGCACCAGGCCGACGTTCGCGGCCTCCTCGGTCAGGATGCGCAGGTACTCCTGCATGTGGTGCGCGGTGTAGGTGTTGGTGTCGTGAAAGGTGACCACCAGCGGGATCACGCCGCCGACCATCGGCAGCGCGCCGGCGGCGATCTGCTCGCGCAGCGCGGCGAGCGAATCGCGGATGTGGCTGCGCCGCCGCAGGCTGATGTTCCAGAAGTAGATCACGCCGTCGTTCGCGCTGACGTCGGTCAGCAGCATGTGCAGGCCGCGCTTGCGGTAGGCGGCGAGCGTGCGCGCGTCGTAGTTCCAGAACGGCGGCCGCACCAGGTCGGGCGGCCGGCCGGTAACCGCGGCGATGTCGGCCTTGGCGTCCGCCAGCGTGCGCTCGAGCTCGGCATCCGGCAGCAGCCTGTGGTCGATGTGCCCGCGCGGCGAGCCGCTGTGTACGGCCAGCACATGGCCCTCGGCGTGCTCGCGCCGCATCAACGCCCTGCCCGCCTCCGAGCCGCCGGCGCGCGGGTCGCGCGTTTGCAGGAAGAACACCGCCTTGATCCCGGCCTGCACCAGGTTGCGCGCCAGCGCATCGAGGATCGCGCGGGTCGGGTTGTAAGGCCCCGAGGTGCTCGGCCCGTCGTCGAATGTCAGGAGAAACCGCGCCGGGGTCGCATTCGGCGGCAGCGCGTGCGCCCGCTCGAGCGACGGCCCGGCGCAGCCGCACAGCAGCAGGAGCGCGAGCGCCGCCGTCGTTGTCTTTTTGCGCAGGGCGTGTTGCAATCGTGCGCGGTTCACATGCGCGCTCCAACGCACCTCGAGGAAAAAAAAGCTCGGAAACATGGCCCCGTGTCGTCATTGTACCGGGCGCTCGCCGCCGCCCTTCTGGCGCTCGCCTGCGGCGCAGCGCCCGCGCAGGAGGACGGGCTGGCGCAGGTGATGCGGCTCCTGTCTGCGGTGCAAGCCTCGACCGTGCGCTTCAGCGAGACCAAGCGCATGGCCGCGCTAAGCGAACCGCTCGCGCTCTCGGGCAAGCTGTCGTACCTGCGCGGCGGCCGGATCGAGAAGGACGTCGCAACGCCCTACCGCGAGCGCATCGTGATCGACGGCGATTCGATGCGGATCGAAAGCCCGGCGCGCGGCGAATCGCGCAGTTATTCTCTGCGCGCCAGCCCGGCCGCATGGGCCTTCGCCGAAGGCCTGCGCGCCACGCTTGGCGGCGACCTGGCCGCGCTCGAGCGCTACTACCGCACCTCGTTCAGCGGCGGCGTTGAGGACTGGACGCTCGAGCTCGCGCCGCGCGACGACGAGATGGCGCGCTACGTGCGCTCGATCGAGTTTCACGGCCGCCGCGCGGACATCGTGCAGATCAGCGTGAAGGAGGCGGGCGGCAACACGACCGTGATGGCGCTCCGCCCGGACGGCCCTTGACCCGTCGCGCGCGCGCCGTCGTGCTGGTCTGGCTCGCGCTGCTCGCGGCGAGCGTCCTGGTCGCCTCGCGCGCGCGCATCACGAGCGATTTCACCGCCTTCCTGCCGGCGCGGCTCGACGCCGACCAGGCGCTGCTGGTGCACCAGCTGCGCGAGGGCGTCGCCGCGCGCATGATCCTGATCGGCATTTCGGGCGCCGAGCCGGGTGCGCTCGCGGGCGCGAGCCGCGCGCTCGCGCAGCGGCTCTCGGCGTCCGCGCAGTTCGCCTACGTCAACAACGGCGAAGCGCGCTTCGGCGCCGCGGACCGCGCGTTCGTCGAGCGCTGGCGCTACCTGCTCAGCCCGGCGGTCGCGCCGCCGCGCTTCTCCGCCGCGGGCCTGCGCGATGCGCTGCAGCGCGCGCTCGAGGCGCTCGGCTCGCCGCTCGGCAGCGCGCTCGCCGGCAGCATCGCGGCGGACCCGACGGGCGAAGCGCGCCGCTATCTCGAGTCGCTCCCCGCCGCCGGCCCGGACACGCGCCGCGGGGTCTGGTTCTCGCCCGACGGCAGGCGCACGCTGCTGGTGGCCGAGACGCGCGCCGCGGCGTCGGATCTCGATGCCCAGGCGCAGGCGGTGAACACCGTACGCTCGGCTTTCGCCGCTGCGGCGGGCGCGAGCGTCGCGTCGCTCACGCTTAGCGGTCCGGGCGTGTTCGCGGTCGAGTCGCGCGCGCTGATCCGCGCCGATGCCTCGAGCCTTTCGCTCATCGCCGGCGCCGGGGTGCTCGCCCTGCTGCTGTTCGTGTACGGCTCGGCGGCGCTCACGCTCGCCTGCTTCCTTCCGATCGCGAGCGGAATCGTGGCCGGCGTCGCGCTGGTCGCGCTGGCGTTCGGCTCTATCCACGGCATCTCGCTCGGTTTCGCCGCGATTCTGTTCGGCGAGGCGGTCGACTACCCGAGCTATCTGTTCCTGCACAACCAGCCGGGCGACGCGCTGCGCACGACGCTCGCGCGCGTCTGGCCCACGCTGCGCCTGGCGGTGCTCACGACCGTGCTTGGCGGCCTGAGCATGCTGCTGTCGAGCTTCGTCGGCCTGGCGCAGCTCGGCCTGCTGCTGATGAGCGCGATCCTGGTCGCCGGTCTGGTGACGCGCTACGTGCTGCCCGAGATCGCGCCCGCGCGCCCGGTGGCGCTGGCGCGCCTCGCGCCGCTGCTCGGCTGGAGTGCGCTCGCGCGCCACCAGGGCCCGCTGCGCGCGCTCGCCTGGTCCGCGCTCGCGCTCGTCCTCGCGGCGGGCGCGCTGCGCCCGGGCAAGCTGTGGGACGACGATCTCGGCAAGCTCAACCCGATCCCGGACGTCGAGCGGCGCGCCGACCAGCAGCTGCGCGCCGAGCTCAAGGCCCCCGACGTCGGCGCCGTGATCGTGCTGCGCGCGCCCGGCCGCGAGCAGGCGCTGGAGCGCAGCGAGGCGCTCGAGCCCGCGCTGCGCGGCCTGATGAACGACGGGTTGATCGCGGGCTACGAAGCGGCGAGCGACATCCTGCCGAGCGAGGCGCTGCAGCGCGAGCGGCGCGCCGCCCTGCCCGAGGCGCAGGCGCTGCGGCGCGCGATCGCGCAGGCCGCGAAGGGCCTGCCGTTCCGCCCCGGGCCGTTCGCGCCGTTCCTGCGCGACGTCCAGCGCGCGCGCAGCGGACCGCTGCTCGAGCCGGCCGACCTGCGCGGCACCGGCCTCGCGCTCAAGCTCCACGCGCTGCTTTTCCCGCTGCGCGGCGAATGGGTCGCGCTGATGCCGCTGCGCGGGGTGGCCGACCTCGCCGCGCTGTCGGCCAGGTTCGAGGCGCTGCACGCCCCGGGCGCGAAGCTGCTAGACCTGCGGCGCGAGACCGGGCGCATGATCGCGCGCTACCGCGGCCAGACGCTCAAGCTGACCGCGCTCGGCGTCGCCGCCATGTTCGGTCTGCTGGCATGGGGGCTCGGGGGGGCGCGCGAGGCGGCGCGCGTGCTCATGCCAGTGCTGCTCGCGGCGGTGGTCGCGGCCGGGATGCTGCCGCTGTTCGGCTCGCCGCTGACTCTGTTTCACCTTGTCGCGCTGCTGTTCGTGGTCGGAACCGGGCTGAACTACTCGCTTTTCTTCAACCGTGTGCCGCGCGACCCGGACGAGCGCCGCCGCACGCTGCTCTCGCTCACGGTGTGCTGCCTCGCGGTGCTGTGCTCGGCCGGCGCGCTCGCACTCTCGGCCACGCCGGTGCTGCGCGCGATCGGGGTGACGGTGCTCGCCGGCACGCCGCTCGCGCTCGTTTTCTCGGCCGCCTTCGGGCGCGACGCGGGGTAGCGCGCAAGCTGGCGCCGCGCCAACATCAAGCCGATGCGCGCGGCGTCGGCGAACGAAGCGAAGTGGCTCGCCCGCGCCAAGCCGCGGTAGGACACCGTGATCGGGACCGCGATGCATTCGACGCCCTGTCGCACGGCGTCGATCAGCATCTCGCTTTCGAAAGCAAAGCGCGACGACGCGCCATGGTGGACGCGCGCGTTGCGTATCAGGCGTGCCGGATAGACGCGAAGGCCGGACTGCGTGTCGGGCAGCCGGCGGCCGGCGACCCACCCCACCAAGAAGTCCGCGCAGCGGTTGGCCCGATAGCGCAATGCCGGTGTCTGTTCGCGCAGATGCACGCGCGAGCCGATCACGACCGCCTCGGGGCGGCACCGGTGCGCGGCGAGCAGCGCGGGGATGTCCTCGGGCAGGTGCTGGCCGTCGCCGTCGAGCGTGATCACGGCTCGGGCGCCGAGCTCGAGCGCGCGCTGCATGCCGCGCCACAGGCTCGCACCCTTTCCGAGGTTCACCGGATGGCGCAGCAGCTCGAGCGGCAGGCCCTCGAGCGCGGCCGCGGTGCC
>DAHVFK010000308.1 GCA_027317055.1 Betaproteobacteria bacterium
ATGCTCGAGCACGTCGCCGATCCAGCGCTCGGCGCTCGCCGCGTCGCTCACCAGGCCGGCGTCGATCGCCGCCTCGAGGCCGCCGGAATAGCTGTACGCCCCGACCGGAAGCGCGGGGCTCGCGAGTTGAAGGAGTCTTGAGAGGTTCATTCGTGATCGTGATGGTGGCTGTGACCGCCTGAAGCGTAGGCGCCCCCTTCGGGCTCGAAGGGCGCCTCGACCGCGCCGACCGTGGCACCCAGCTTCTTCACCATCTCTTCCAGCACGTGGTCCGCCGCGATGCGCAGGAAGCCCGCGCCTACCTGCACCGGCACGTGCCGGTTGCCGAGGTGGTAGGCCAGCTTCGCGAGCTGCGCGGACTCGATGTGCAGCAGCTTTTCGGGCTGCGCGAGCACCTCGATGACGCGTCCGTCGGACGCGCTGACGAGGTCGCCCCCGCGCAGGATCTCGCCGCGCGGCAGCATCAGCGCGACCTCCTCGCCGGAGACGAGCTTCGTTCGCAGGCGGCTCTTCTGGCGCAGCTCGAACGGCAGCCTGAGCTGCCCGCTCGGGGCGCGCACGCCCTTTCCCAGCCTGGACGTGATTTCAAGCATCAGAACAGGAAGTATCTCTGCGCCATGGGAAGCACCTTGGCCGGCTCGCACACCAGCAGCTCGCCGTCGGCGCGCACCTGGTAGGTCTCGGGATCGACCTCGATCTTCGGCCGCAGGTCATTTAGCAGCATGTCCTTCTTGCCGATGCCGCGCGTGCCGGCCACCGCCATCACCGGCTTGGTCAGACCGAGGTCCCTCAGGCCGGGGTCTTTCAGCGCGGCCTGCGAGACGAAGGTCACCGAGGTGCGCAGCGCGCCGCCGAAGGCCCCGAACATCGGCCGGTAGTGCACCGGCTGCGGGGTCGGGATCGACGCGTTCGGGTCGCCCATCGCCGCCGCGGCGATCATGCCGCCTTTCAGGATCAGCGAAGGCTTGACGCCGAAGAACGCCGGCTTCCACAGCACGAGATCCGCCAGCTTGCCTTCCGCGACCGAGCCCACCACGTGCGCGATGCCGTGCGTGATGGCGGGGTTGATGGTGTATTTGGCGATGTATCGCTTGACCCGCTCGTTGTCGTTCTTCGCGCCGCCACCGCGCTGAAGCTTCATCTTGTGCGCGGTCTGCCAGGTGCGCAGGATCACCTCGCCCACGCGCCCCATCGCCTGCGAGTCCGACGACATCATCGAGAACGCGCCCAGGTCGTGCAGGATGTCCTCGGCGGCGATGGTCTCCTTCCTGATGCGCGACTCGGCGAACGCCACGTCCTCTGCGATCGACGAATCCAGGTGGTGGCAGACCATCAGCATGTCGAGGTGCTCGGCGATGGTGTTGACCGTGTACGGCCGGGTCGGGTTGGTCGACGAAGGCAGCACGTTCGGCTCGCCGCAGACCCGGATGATGTCGGGTGCGTGGCCGCCCCCCGCACCTTCGGTATGGAAGGTGTGGATGGTGCGGCCCTTGAACGCCTTCAGCGTCGCCTCGACGAAGCCCGACTCGTTCAGCGTGTCGGTGTGGATCGCCACCTGCACGTCCATCCTGTCCGCCACCGCGAGGCAATTGTCGATCGCCGCCGGCGTGGTGCCCCAGTCCTCGTGCAGCTTGAGCCCCATCGCCCCCGCGCGCACCTGTTCCTCGAGCGGCGCGGGCAGGCTCGCGTTGCCCTTGCCGTAGAAGCCGAGGTTCATCGGAAAAGCGTCGGCCGCCGCCAGCATCGAGCGGATGTGCCACGGGCCCGGCGTGCAGGTGGTGGCGAAGGTGCCGGTCGCCGGCCCCGTGCCGCCGCCCAGCATGGTGGTGATGCCGCTCATCAGCGCCTCTTCGATCAGCTGCGGGCAGATGAAGTGGATGTGGCTGTCGATGCCGCCGGCGGTGACGATCATGCCCTCGCCCGCGATCGCTTCGGTCCCGGCGCCGATCGGGATCGTGACCCCGGGCTGGATGTCGGGGTTGCCGGCCTTGCCGATCTTCCAGATGCGGCCGTGCTTGATGCCGATGTCGGCCTTGACGATGCCCCAGTGGTCGATGATCAGCGCATTGGTGATCACCGTATCGGCCACCTTGTCGGATGGCAGCTGGCTCTGCCCCATGCCGTCGCGGATCACCTTGCCGCCGCCGAACTTGACCTCCTCGCCGTAGAGCGTGAGGTCTTTCTCGACCTCGATCCACAGCTCGGTGTCGGCCAGCCGCACCCGGTCGCCGACCGTCGGGCCGTACATTTCCGCGTAGGCCTGTCGGGTGATTTTCATTTGAGCTTCCCCATCACCTGACCGTTAAAGCCATAAATTCTTCTATTTCCTGCAAGGGCAACCAGTTCCACCGTACGCGTCTGGCCCGGCTCGAAGCGCACCGCGGTGCCGGCGGCGATGTTGAGCCGCATGCCGTAGGCCCGGTCGCGCTCGAAGCCGAGCGCGGGGTTGGTCTCGAAGAAATGGTAGTGCGAGCCGACCTGCACCGGCCGGTCGCCGGTGTTGACCACCTCGAGCCGCAGCGTCCTGCGCTCCGCGTTGAGCTCGATCTCGCCCGCGGCCGCCTTCATCTCGCCCGGAATCATTGCGTCGCCCTCTTCTGCGTGGGTTCGTCCTCGCGCAGCAGGAAGCTGCGCACCGCTTCGATCTGGTCCGCGCCGAACAGCGCCGGGGCGTGGCCGACGCCGGCGAACTCGACCGCTTCGAGCCCGGGCTTGCGCCGGCGCATTTCCTCCACCGTGCCCGGGGTCAGCACCTCGGACTCGGCCCCGCGCAGCACCCGCACCGGGCACTCGATCGCGTTCCAGCTGCTCCACAAGTCGATCCCGCGCAGGAATTCGGGCCCGAGCGGCAGCTCCGGGTCGGCGCGCGCGGACAGCGCGCCGCCGCCGCCGATCGCCGGGTCGTAGCGCAGCGCCCAGCTGCCGTCTTCGCCCTGGCGCACGCTGTGGCGCACCAGGTGCTCCCACTGCTCGTCCGACAACGGGCCGAAGCCCGCGCAGGCTTCGCGCAGGTACTCATGCGCCTCCTGGTAGGACGCAAACCCGTGCTTGCGCCCGACCCCGCCTTTGAGGCGAAACAGCGCGTTCCAGGGCACCAGCGGGCCGACGTCGTTCAGCACCAGGCGCCGGATCGGCGAGCCGCGCTTGGCCGCGAGCAACATGCCGATCAGCCCGCCCATCGAAGTGCCGACCCAGTCGAGCCTTGTGGCGTCGGTGCGCCGCCGCCAGCGCCCGCCGAAGGCGTGCGGCGCGGGCTTGGTGATACGCGCAACGAGCGCCGCGGCATCGCTCAGATAGGTGGTGAAGCTGTAGTCCGATTTCTCCTCCAGCCAGTCGCTCTCGCCGCGCCCGACCACGTCCATGCACACCACGCGGCAGTCGCGCGCCAGCACCTCGGCGAGGAAATCGAAGTCGCGGCTGTTGCGCGACAGCCCGTGCACGCACAGCACCACGTGCGGGTCGCCCGGGTCGCCCCAGTCGGTATAGGCGACGCGGTGAAAGCCGTGCGGCCCGAGGCTGAGAAAGCTTTCCTGCGACATGCGCATTGCGCGGCGCTCAGACGATCGGGTTGTGCACCGTCACCAGCTTGGTGCCGTCGGGGAAGGTCGCCTCGACCTGGATCTCGGGGATCATCTCGGGCACCCCCTCCATCACTTCGCCGCGCGTGAGCAGCGTCGCGCCCCAGCCCATGAGATCCGACACGCTCCTGCCCTCGCGCGCGCCTTCCATGATCGCGGCGCTGATCAGCGCCACCGCTTCGGGATAGTTGAGCTTGAGGCCCCGCGCCTTGCGCCGCTCCGCGAGCAGCGCGGCGGTAAACACCAGCAACTTGTCTTTTTCGCGCGGCGTAAGTTCCATGCAGGGTCTCCGTGGCCCGTTCAACTCACGCAAGGATAGTGCCCGCGGCCCGGCAGGACGGAGCGGCGTCATCATGCACCAAAAATGTGACAATGAGAAACGTCTGCACCAGTTTGGCGCGGTGATTTCGACCGAGAGATCTGCAACATGACGAAGCGAATTCTGCTGGGAATGCTGACCCCGTCCTCCAATACCGTCCTCGAGCCGGTGACCGCCGCGATGCTCGCCGGGCTGCCCGAGCTGAGCGCCCATTTCGGCCGCTTCAAGGTGACCGAGATCGCGCTCTCCGAGCGGGCCCTGGGGCAGTTCGACGACAGCGAGATCCTGCGCGCGGCCGAACTGCTTGCGCACGCGAGGCTGCACTGCATCGGCTGGAACGGCACCTCGTCGGGCTGGCTCGGCTTCGACGCGGACGAGCGCCTGTGCGAGAGAATCACCGCGGCGACCGGCATCCCGGCCTGCACCTCGGTGCTGGCGCTGAACGAGATCTTGCGCGCCACCGGCGTCGCGCGCTTCGGCCTGGTGACGCCCTATCGCGACGATGTGCAGGAGAAAATCGTCGCCAACTACGGGCGCTCGGGTTTCCAATGCGTGGCCGAGCGCCACCTCGGGCTGCAGGACAACTACTCGTTCTCGGAAGTGAGCGCGGATCAGCTGCGCGCCATGGCGCGCGAGGTCGCCAAGGCGAAGCCGCAGGCGATCACCATATTCTGCAC
>DAHVFK010000309.1 GCA_027317055.1 Betaproteobacteria bacterium
GCCGCGCTTGTTCCGGGCAACGCGATGACGTTCGCCGGCATCGGGGACGCTGCCGCGCGGGCCGATCTGATCGCCTTCCTGCGCACGGCCTCGGAAACAAAGAGCGCCTCGCGCGTCGCCCAGCGTCAGGCGAACGCAGATCTGAAATCGGCGCCGCCGCAGGCCCGGATCGCCGCGATACGCTACTGCAGCAAGACGCACGCCTATTTCGTCACCAATGGCGTCGGACGCGTGACGCCCTACTGGGAATTCAACCTGCGCTTCAAGTCCGACTCCAGCGACCGGGGCCCGCTTCCGGGCAGGCCGGTGCTGGTCGGGACCGGGATGCAGGGCGACAGGGCTCAGGCGGTGTTTGCGGATCCGGGAGAATTTTCCGCCTTTATCAAGGACGATTGCTGAGTGTTTTCGGACTCGCTGTCGGATCCGGATAGACAAGGAGCATCTTTATGACCGTTTGGAGCAATATGACCAAGAACATGCTTGCATTCGCCGGCGCCGCCGTGCTGGCGCTCGGCACGACGCAGGTACGCGCGGAGACGGTTCTTCCGCATATGCACGGCCTATCCTTTTCAGCCGACGGCAAGAGCCTGCTCGCCGCGGTGCACGTCGGCGTGGCCGTGTACCGCGACGGGCGCTGGTCGCGCGCGCCGGGGCCGGCGCACGATTTCATGGGTTTCGCGGTCGCGCGCGCGGCGATCTACTCAAGCGGCCATCCGGCGCCCGGCTCGGCGCTGCGCAATCCGCTCGGCCTGGTCAAGAGCACCGACGGAGGCGCGAGCTGGCACGGGCTCGGCCTGAGCGGCGAGGCCGACTTTCATGCCATGGCGGTGGGGTACGGAACGAACGCCGTATACGTCGTCGCCGGCAGGCCGAATGCCGCAATGCCTCAACCCGGCCTTTACTACACGCTCGACGACGCCGCGAGCTGGACGCGCAGCGACGCGCGCGGCATCGAGGCGCGCATTCTCGCGCTCGCGGTGCATCCGAGCGACCCCGCGACGGTGGCGCTCGGGACCGAGCGCGGGCTTTACCTGTCGCGCGATTACGGCAAGACCTTCCGCCGCTCGGGCGCGGAGCAGCCGGTAACGGCGGTGCTGTTCCTGCACGACGGCAAGCACCTCCTGTATGCGAAATACCGCAGCCCCGTTCTTCTCAGCCTGCCGCTCGACGGCGCCGCCAGAGCGGCGGGCGACCTGCCGCCGCTCGGCGACGACGCGGTGGCGTACCTCGCCCAAAACCCGGTGAATCCCCGGGAAATCGCGTTCGCGACCTATCAGCGCGACGTCTATCTGTCGCGCGACGCGGGTGCGGCCTGGAGCGCGATCGCCAGGCAGGGCAAGGCGCCGTGACGCGGGCCGCCGCGCGCTGGCTTTTCGCGCTCGCGCTGGGCGCTACTGCCGGGACGGCCGCCGCGGCCGATCCGGGCGAGCTGCTCGATCCGGAGAAGGCATTCCGGATTTCCGTGCTGCCGGTCGATCCGCGAACGGTCGAGGTCGAATTCCGGATCGCGGACGGGTACTACATGTACCGCGACCGGTTCAGTTTCGCGACGGAGTCCGGCAAGCTGCTCGCCGACGTCGAGATTCCGCGCGGCAAGGTGAAGCGCGATCCGTTCTTCGGCCCTACCGAGACGTTCCGGCACCTGGTCCGGATCCGCGTTCCGCTCAGCGCCGGCGACATCGAGCAGGGCAGCGTCAGGCTGAAAGTGACCTCGCAGGGATGCGCCGACGCCGGCGTGTGCTACACGCCGCTGGAGCAGCATGTGGCGGTGAAATTGCCCGCTCGCGGCAGCGCGGCCGGCCGATGAAGACTCGCGTGAAACAACTCTTCACCGGCGCGCTGCTGGTTCTTTTCGCGTCTGGCGCGCTGGCCGGCGAGGCGACCTCCGTCGTCGCCGGAAACGTGTTCGGCGCAAAAAGCCGCCGCGACCCGACCGAGGATCGCCTGCGCAAGCTCCCGGCGGTGCAGTGGAACGATCTGCCGTTCGCCTACGCGCTGACCACGGTGCGCGGCAACGGCCGGCGCAAGATCGCCGTGTTCTCGGACCCGAACTGCCCGTACTGCAAGCGCTTCGAGCAGACCCTGGCGAAGCTCGACGACATCACGGTGTATGTTTTCCTCTATCCGGTAATCAAGCCCGCCTCGGTGCCGCTGTCGAAGTCGGTCTGGTGCTCGAGGGATCGCGACCGGGCGTGGCACGACCTCATGCTGCGCGGGATCGCGCCCGCCGCGCCGACCGACTGCGACACGCCGGTGGAGAAGCTGGTCGCGCTCGGTCATCGCCTCGGCGCGCGCTCGACCCCGACCTGGTTCCTGCAGGACGGCGTTCGCCACAGCGGCGCGATGCGGCTCGAGGACATCCGGCAATTGCTCGACAGGACCTCGCGATGAAATCGCGGGTTGCACGATGAGCACAGGGCCTCAATTCGCGCAAGTGAAGACGCGCGGCCGTTCCGCGTTTCTGATTCCGCTGTTCGTTTTCGTCGCGCTTACCGTCCTGTTCGCGGTCGGCCTCGGGCTCGACCCCAGGCTGGTGCCTTCGCCGCTCATCGGCAAGCCAGTGCCGCAGTTCGACCTGCCACCGGTGAAGGGGCGCCCGCCGGGATCGGGGCTCGCCACGCGCGACCTCAAGGGCGAGGTGGCGCTGGTGAATGTATTTGCATCGTGGTGCACGGCGTGCCGGGAAGAGCACCCGCTGCTGATGCGCATGGCGCGCGACAAGGTGGTTCCGATCCACGGCCTGAACTACAAGGACCGGCCAGAGGACGCCGAGCGCTGGCTTGCGCAGCTCGGCGATCCCTACCATCGCGTCGGCGCCGACCTGAACGGGCGCGTGGCGATAGACTGGGGCGTGTACGGCGTGCCCGAGACCTTCGTCATCGACCGCGAGGGGCGCATTGCCTACAAGCAGATCGGTGCGCTGACCCCCAAGGCGCTCGAGGAGACAATCTTGCCGCTGATCGAAAAACTTCGGAAGTGACGCATGACCGATCGCGCGCCTGAGCTGGCACCAAAACCGGGGTCCGGGCGGATGCGCCTGGCGCTCGCGCTTCTCGGCGCCGCGGTCCTGGTCGCTTCGGCGGCGGGGATTTACTTCTCGACGGGCGAGACCTCTCCGGCCACCAAGGGCGAGTTGTTCACCCAGCCCCGGGCACCGAAGCCGCTGCCGGAGATCCGGTTCCAGGACGAGACGGGGCGCGCGCTGACGCTCGCCGACTTCAAGGGCAGGGTCGTCCTGCTCAACGTCTGGGCGACCTGGTGCACCCCGTGCCGCGAGGAAATGCCCGCGCTCGACCGGCTGCAGGCGAAGCTCGGCGGCCCGGGTTTCGAGGTCGTGACGCTGTCGATCGACCGCGAAGGAATCGCGGCCGTGAAGCGCTTTTTCTCCGACGTGGGAGTGCGCGCGCTCAAGCTGTATAACGACCCCTCGGGCGACGCCGCCAACAAGCTCGGAACGATCGGCATTCCCACCACGATTCTGGTCGATCGCAGCGGGCGCGAAATCGGGCGCCGGGTCGGCCCGGCGCAGTGGGACGGCGCCGCGGCGGTCGACTATATTCGGACAAGGATCGAATGACTGCCATCTGGACGCGTAGACAGTTTCTCGGCCGCGGCGCCGCCGTGGCCGCGGCGCTGGCGCAGCCGATGTGGGTGCGCGGCGCACGCGCCGCCGAGCCCGACGTCGTCATCGAGCTTCGCGCCGAGCGACGCAGCACGCCGCTGTGGCAGGGCGCGCCGACCCGGGTGCTGCGCTATGGCGCCAGGGTGCTGGCCGGCCGGGCCGGCGCGCTGAGGCCCTCGGCCGGCGCGATCGGACCGACGCTCGAGCTTCGGCGCGGAGAGCGGGTGAGGATTCGTTTCCTCAACCGGCTGGACGCCCCGTCGATCGTGCATTGGCACGGGATGCTGGTACCGGAGCGCGACGACGGCCATCCGCGCTTCGCGGTCGGGCCGGGCGGGAAATATGAATACGAGTTCACGGTGCGCAATCCGGCCGGGACCTACCTCTACCATCCCCACCCGCACGGCATGACCGGCGCGCAGGTGTATTACGGTCTCGCCGGCCTCCTGATCGTGCGCGAAGCCGACGAGCCGTCGCGCGGCCTGCCCGGCCCCGAGCATGAGCTCGCGCTCGTGCTCCAGGACCGGCGCGTGGACACAGACAATCAACTGGTGTTTCAGCGCTCGATGATGGACGCCATGAGCGGAGTGCTGGGCGACACGATGCTGGTGAACGGCGTGCCGGACGCAGCATTCCAGGTCTCGCCGCGCGTGTATCGGCTGCGGCTGGCGAACGTCTCGAACGCGCGCATCTACAAGCTCGCCTGGTCCGACGGCCGCCCGATGCAGGTGATTGCGTCCGACAACGGCCTGCTGTCTTCGGCCGAGGGACCGATCGAGCTGCCCTACCTGACGCTCGCGCCGTTCGAGCGGGTCGAGCTGCTGGAGGACTTCGGCGCGCGCCGCTCGGGCGTGGAGGTCGCGCTCGAAAGCCGCGAATTTTCCTCGCTGTCGATGGACGGCATGATGCAGGAGATGATGGGCGGTGGGGGCATGAT
>DAHVFK010000030.1 GCA_027317055.1 Betaproteobacteria bacterium
GCGCCGTACTACTACCGCATCGTCCCGACCGAATATTGCACCGACCGGACGCTGACGGTCTGCACCGTGGCGAGCGCGCCGACCGGCAGCTACACGGTGCCGGCGCCGGTGCGATATTGCAACGACCTCCCGCCCACCACCTGCCAGGCGAAATACCAGGGCAGCTTTACGCGGCCCAAATTCACCGGCTACGTCACCATTGCCGCCACGGGCTCGGCCCCGGCGAAGGCGACGATCACGGTCACCAACCCGCAGGGCGACAGCTATCCCGGCTCGATCAGCGCGATCTACGTGAAAGGCGTCAATATCATCGCCCCCGCGACGGTGAGCGCCACCGGGCCGATCAATCCGAACACCGCCGCCGCCAGCATCCGCGGTGCGATCGCCGCGGGCTATGCGGCGAGCGTCTCCAACAACGTGGTGACAATCACCGCGCCGAGCAGCTGCATGACGGCGAACGACTGTTCGACCTGGAACGGCGCCTCGGTCGTCGTGCAAACGAGCGGCACGCCGGTGACGCAGGCGAGCGCCACGTTCACGGTTTCGGGCACCAGCCGCAACGATCGCGTCAACAGCATGAGCGTGAACGGCACGCCGCTGATCCTGTCGTCGATTACCTGCACCAGCGGCGCAGGCTGCTCGGGCAACGGCAATGCGCGCAATGCCTGGATGGCCACGGCGATCGCCGCGGCGATCGGCAGCGGCGGCAGCGGCTACAGCGCCGGCGCGTCGGGCAACAGCGTCACGATCACCGCCCCGGCGGGCACCGGCGCCGAGGTCAACGGCACCAACCTAAGCGTGAGCACCTCGGGCCTGAGCGCGGGCAACGGCGCGACCTTCGGCGGCGGCGCCACCAACGGCGACATCGAAACCACGAGCAGCAACTTCACCGGCGGCGTGGACCCGAACAACGGCCGCCTCGGCGTCGGCGATTTCGTGCGCACCAACATCACCCCGTTCCAGGATCCGCCGACCAACTCCGTGCCCAAGACCTTCCCGCGCTACCCGGCGCGCGGCGACTGCGCGAGCGCGACCTGCAGCTACAGCGAGGAGATGACCAACTTCGCCAACTGGTACGCCTACTACCGCATGCGCGACACGATGGCGAAGACCGCGATCGGCCGTGCTTTTCTCGCCCTCACCAGCCAGTACCGCGTGGGCTTCATCACCATCAACCCGGGCAGCCCCGTCTCGTCGAGCCGCTACCTCAAGGTCGACGACTTCGTCGGCGGCGCCGGGGCCCAGAAAGACCTTTGGTACCAGCACGTCTACGGTACCGGCAGCAACGGCAGCACGCCGCTGCGCGAAGCGCTGTCGCGCGTCGGGCGCTACTACGCCAACGTCACGGCCGGCATCAACAGCGGCATGGACCCGAGCCCGATCCAGTACTCCTGCCAGCCGAACTTCTCGATCGTGATGACCGACGGCTACTGGAACGGCAGCGCGGGGGAGGACCTCTCGGGCGGCTCGATCGGCAACCAGGACAACGTCGACGCCGGCTATTCCACGCGCGCGTTCGGCGCTTACGACGGCGGCCTGGCGGGCTCAACCAATACGCTGGCCGACGTGGCGATGTACTACTACAAGACCGACCTGCGCACGGACTTGGCGGACAACGTGCCGACCACGCAGAAGGACTCGGCCTCGTTCCAGCACATGACGACCTTCACGGTCGGCCTCGGTCTCGCCGGCCAGCTCAATTACGATCCGAACTACGAGTCGCAGACCAGCGGCGACTTCTTCGACATCAAGCAGGGGGCGAAAAACTGGCCGGTGCCGGTTGCCAACGCCGAAACGGCGCTGGACGACCTGTGGCACGCGGCAGTGAACGGGCGCGGCACCTTCTTCAGCGCCAGGGACCCGGTCGACCTGGCCAACAGCCTGGCGCAGACGATCAACTCGCTTCAGTCGCGCGTGGGCGCCGGCGCGGCGGCGGCGACCTCCAACCTGCAGCCGGTCGCGGGCGACAACTTCGCCTTCACCGCGCAGTACCAGACGGTGGAATGGACCGGGGACCTGGAGGCGCGCACGATCGACCTCAGCACCGGCTTCGTCGCCTATCGCACGCTGTGGTCGGCGTCGTCGCTGCTCGACCAACGCACCGCCGCGGACCGCCGCATCTATACCTACGACCCCACCGACACCAGCGCGCCCACCACCGGCAACGGCAACCGCCTCAAGGCGTTCTGCTGGCCCGGCGCCTACGCCAGCACGCTGTATCCCGCCTGCGGCGGCGAGGCGGAGCTTTCCACGAGCGACATGGGCTACTTCGATCCGCTCACTCTGCCGCAGGCGGTTCCCTGGCCAACGGACGGCAGCATGCGCAACGTATCGGCCTCCAAGCAGAATCTGGTCGATTATCTGCGTGGCGACACCGCCAACGAAAGCCAGGGCGGCACCGCGACCACCGACCTGTACCGCAACCGCACGCACCTGCTGGGCGACATCGTCGATGCCCAGCCGGCCTACGTGAAGGCGGCACCGTTCGGCTACGATACCGGCTCGTACGCTGGCTTCGATCCGTTCTACCAGGACTTCAAGAAATTGACCGACGGCACGACCGGGACGCGCAAGGGGACCATCTTCGCGGCCTCGAACGACGGCATGCTGCACGCCTTCGAGACCGACCCGGACAACATTCCCTACTACCAGACTGCTGGCATTACCACGGTCGTCACCACGGACGATGCGTTCACCGGGACCCTGAACACCAGCCCGGTGAGCGGCGAAGGCTCCGAGCGCTGGGCCTATATTCCGAGCGTCGTCATGCCGCGCCTGAAGGACCTGGCGTCCATTCCGTACTCGCACGAGTACTTCGTCGATGGCTCGCCGGCCGTGGGCGACGTGTGCTTCGGCCATACCACGCTGACGCCGTGCTCAACGGTAACGAACTGGCACACGATCCTGGTCGGAGGCCTGAACGCGGGCGGCCGCGGCTACTACGCGCTCGACGTCACCGACCCGGACAATCCCAAGGCGCTGTGGGAGCTCAAAGGAGGCAGCGGCACGACCTGCCTGACGGACGCGCAGGCCAACAGCGGCACCTATTACCAGGACTGCAATATCGGCCTGTCGTTCGGCAACCCGATCATCACCAAGCGCATGTCGGACGGCAAATGGATCGTGCTCGTCAGTTCAGGTTACAACAACGTGTTTCCGGGCAACGGACAGGGGTACCTGTACATCGTCGACGCCCAGACCGGCGCGATCCTGAACCGGATCGGCACCGGCGTCGGTTGCGACGGCCTGAGCAGCACGGCGCCGTGCACGGCCGGAACCGTCGACCCGAGCGGCCTGTCGCGCATCAATGCCTGGGTCGACAACTCGTTCCTCAATAACACGGCGCAGCGCGTGTACGCCGTCGACCTCAAGGGCAACGTGTGGCGCATCCAGCTCGATCCTGGCGCGGCGGGCTATCTGACCGCAGTCAGGATGACTACGCTGGCCGACCCCGGCGGCACACCGCAGCCGATCACTACGCGGCCGGAGCTCGCGCTGATTAACAACATGCCGGTGGTCTACGTCGCGACGGGCAAACTGCTCGGCACCAGCGATACCACGACAACCCAGGTGCAGAGCATCTACGCCTTCGCGGACGATCTCACCAGCACGCCGTTCACGATTCGCGCCAACAGCGCGTTCGTGCAGCAGACGCTCACCGCGACCGGCCCGGACACTCGGACCGCCACCAGCAACGCCGTGGACTGGACCACCAAGAAGGGCTGGTACGTGGACCTGCCGGACTCCGGCGAACGGGCCAACGTCGACCCGGTACTGCAGCTCGGGACGTTGGTGGTACCGAGCAACGTACCGTCTAACAACACTTGCGTCGCGGGTGGCTACGGCTGGGTCAACTTCCTCGACTACAAGTCGGGAAGCTACGTCACCGGCGCGACGGCCAACATGACCAGCACCAAAATCGGCGCCTCGCTGGTGGTCGGCATCAACGTGATTCAGCTGCCTGGCGGGACAGTGAAGACCATCGTGACCACGGCCGACAACCAGCAGCTCACGCAGGAAACGCCGGTGTCGCCGCCGTCGATCACTGGCCGGCGCGTGTCCTGGCGCGAGCTGATCCGCGAGTAACGGGCGAAAGAATGCCTGGACCTCGACTGCCGCGGCTGGCGGGGGCGATTGTCGTCTCGATCGCCGTGCACGCCGCGGCGGCGGAGCCCGCGGCTGGGCCGGCGCGGGCGAATTACTACCCTACGCGCGAGCTCGACGTGCGCCCGGGCATCAAGACCCGTGTCCACCCCGAGTATCCCGAAACGGCGGCGCGCCGCGGCCTGTCAGGCAAGGTCGTGCTGCGGCTCTACATCAACGAGAAGGGCATCGTCGATCGTGTCGAGACCCTGCGCGCCCAGCCGCCAGGCATGTTCGAGCACTCCGCAGAGCGCGCGTTCAGCGCAGCGCGCTTCAGCCCCGGGATGAAGAACAAGCACCCGGTCAAGACGCAAATGACGATTGAGGTCAGCTTCGACAGCCCGACGCCGGCGCCGGCGCCTGGCGCCGGCTGGCGCTGAGCACGCCCGCGCCTACTTCTTCGCCGCCAGATCGCGCGGCAGCGTGAACACCACGTTCTCGCTGATGCCGTCGAGCTGCGAGACGCGGGCCGCGCCGAGCTCCTTGAGCCGCGCCAGCACATCGTTCACCAGCACCTCGGGCGCCGACGCGCCGGCGGTGACGCCGATGCGGTGCTTGCCGGCGATCCATTCCGGACTCAGGTCCGCGGCGCGGTCGATCATGTAGGCCTCGGTGCCTATGTTGCGCGCCACCTCGCGCAGGCGGTTCGAGTTCGAACTGTTGGGCGAGCCGACCACGATCACCACGTCGCAGCGTGGCGCCATCAGCTTCACTGCGTCCTGGCGGTTCTGCGTCGCATAGCAGATATCGGCCTTCTTCGGCCCGCGTATCTGCGGAAACCGCGCCCGCAGCGCGGCCACCACCTGTTCGGCATCGTCCACCGAGAGCGTAGTCTGCGTCACGTAGGCGACCTTGGCGGGCTCCGCGACTCGCAGCCCGGCGACGTCAGCTACCGTTTCCACCAGGTGGATGTGCGAGTCGGCCTGCCCCATGGTGCCTTCGGCCTCGGGATGGCCGCGGTGTCCGATCATGACGATCTCGAGCCCCTGCTTGAGCATCTGCGCCACCTCAACGTGCACCTTGGTCACCAGCGGGCAGGTCGCGTCGAACACCTTGAGGCCGCGCGCCTCGGCCTCCGCGCGCACCGACTTCGACACACCGTGCGCGCTGAAGATCACGGTGCTGCCGGCGGGTACCTCGTCCAGCTCGTCGACGAACACCGCGCCCTTGGCGCGCAGGCCGTCGACCACGAACCTGTTGTGCACGATCTCGTGCCGGACGTAAATCGGCGCGCCGAACTGCTCCAGCGCGCGCTCGACGATCTCGATCGCGCGCTCGACCCCGGCGCAGAAACCGCGCGGATTCGCAAGCAGGACCTCGGTTTGCCGGGAATCTTCTTTCATCGGCGTATGTTGCCATCATCGGGCGATGGCGAGAACCTCCACCTCGAAGCGCACGTGCCGCCCGGCGAGCGGGTGATTGAAATCCACCAGCACATCCTGGACTTGAAGCTCGCGCACCTGCCCTGCGTGGCGCGTGCCGTCCGGAGCGGAAAACTCGATCAGCGCGCCCACCTCGAGCGCCAAGCCTTGCGCAAAGGACGCACGCGGCAACGACTGCACCAGGTCCTCGCGCCGCTCGCCGAACGCCTGCGTCGGCGCGAGCTCGAACACGTAGCTGCCGCCCGGCGCTGCATGCGCCAGGCACTTCTCCAGCCCTGGCGCGAGCTCGCCGCGCCCGAGCGCGAGCGTGGCGGGATTGCCGCCGAAGGTGGACAGCACCTCGGTTCCGTCCTCGAGCCTAAGGCGATAGTGCAGGGTCATCACCCCGCCGTCAGCGTCTGCGCTCACCGTCCGCTCCCCGGTGCAGCAGGCTTTCGTAGATCAGCAGACCGGCGCCGATCGTGATCGCCGAATCGGCGACGTTGAACGCCGGCCAGTGCCAGCTGTAGACGTGAAAATCGAGAAAATCGACCACCTGGCCGTAGCGCACCCGGTCGATCAAGTTGCCGAACGCGCCTCCCAGGATAAGCGCGAGGCCGGCGCGCACCAGTGGGTCTGCGGGCGATCGCACCAGCAGCACGGACACGACCACGATCGCGACCACGGCCACCGCGATGAACAGCGGAGTCTGCCAGCCCGGCGCGCCGGCCAGGAAGCTGAACGCCGCACCCTTGTTGAACGCCAGCACCAGGTTGAAAAAGCCGCTCAGCGCCCGCCGCTCGCCGGGGGCGAACACCGCCAGGACCGCCCACTTGCAGAGCTGGTCCGCCACCACAACCGCCAGCGCGAGCGCGAACCAGGCGGAGCGCCTAGGCATGCCGGCGTGCCTCGCCCTCGCCGTAGAGGTTGGCGACGCAGCGCCCGCACAGACCGGGGCGCGCCGCGTCGGCGCCGACGTCCTCGCGATAGTGCCAGCAGCGCTCGCACTTGATCAGCTCGCTGGGCGCTACGTCGACGCGCTCCTCGGTCGTGCGATGCACCCGTGCGGCCGAGGTGAGCATGACGAATCTGAGGTCGTCGCCCAGGCTGGCGAGCAGATCGTAGTCGGCGCCGTCGAGATGGAAGTCGACCTCCGCCTGCAAGGACGAGCCTACCCTGCCCTCGGCTCTCAGATCTTCGATGCGCTTGCGCGCCGGGGCGCGCAGCGCGCGCAGGCGGCTCCAGCGGGCCATCAGTTGCTCCGGCTCCTCGAGCGCCGGCAGCGCGTGCCAGGTGTGGAAGAACACGCTGTCGTCGCCGCCGCCCGTGAACACGGCCCATAGCTCCTCGGCGGTGAAGCTCAGGATCGGCGCCAGCAAGCGCACCAGGCTGTGGGTCACGTGGTAGAGCGCGGTTTGCGCCGAGCGGCGCGCGTGCGAGTCCGCGCGGCAGGTGTAGAGGCGATCCTTGAGGATGTCGAGGTAGAACGCGCCCAGGTCCTCGGAGCAGAAGGTCTGCAGCTTCTGCACAACGAGGTGGAACTGGTAGCGCTCGTAGTCCGCCTCGAGCTCCTGCTGCAGGCGCGCCGTCAGCGCGAGCGCGTAGCGGTCGATCTCGATCATCTCGGCCAGCGGGACCGCGTGCCGCGCGTGGTCGAAGTCGGACGTGTTCGCCAGCAGGAACCTCAGCGTGTTGCGGATGCGGCGGTAGCTTTCCACCACGCGCTTGAGGATTTCCTTCGACAGATTCAGCTCGCTGGAGTAGTCGGTGCTCGCCACCCAAAGGCGCAGGATCTCCGCGCCGAGCGTGCCGTTGATCTCCTGGGGCGACATCCCGGTGCCGCGCGACTTCGACATCTTGCGTCCTTCCATGTCGATGACGAAGCCGTGCGTGAGCAAGGCCTTGTACGGCGGCACGCCGTTCATCATGCACGAAACCAGCAGGGAGGAATGGAACCAGCCGCGGTGCTGGTCGGAGCCCTCGAGATAGAGGTCGGCGGGGAACGCGGTCTCGCCCCTGTGCGAGCCGCGCAGCACGGTGAAGTGCGTCGAGCCGGAATCGAACCACACGTCGAGCGTGTCCTTGATCTTGTCGTAGCGCTGCGCATCGTCGCCCAGCAGCTCGCGTGCATCGAGCCTCTGCCAGGCCTCGATGCCGCCCTCCTCGACGCGCTTGGCCACTGCCTCGAGCAGCTCGAGCGTGTCCGGATGCAGCTCGCCGGTCTCCTTGTGGATGAAGAACGGCATCGGCACGCCCCACTGGCGCTGGCGCGACAGCGTCCAGTCCGGGCGGCTGGCGATCATCCCGTGCAGCCGCGCCTGGCCCCAGGCAGGGAAGAAGCGCGTGGCATCGATTCCGCGCAGTGCTGTGGCGCGCAGCGTCTCGGCAGGCTTCACGCCGCGGTAGCCGGGGGTCGCGTCCATGCCGGCGAACCACTGCACCGTGGCGCGCAGGATCACCGGCGTCTTGTGCCGCCAGCAGTGCATGTAGCTGTGGACGTAGGGCGCCTTGTCGAACAGCGCGCCGCGGCGCTCGATCTCGGCCACGATCTCGAGATTCGCGTCCCAGATCATCGCACCGCCAAACAGCGGCAGCGATTTAACGAACCTGCCGTCGCCCTGCACTGGGGTCAGGATCTGCTCGTCCTTCATGCCGTAGCGGCGGCAGGACTCGAAGTCCTCCACGCCGTAGGCCGGCGCCGAGTGCACGATTCCGGTGCCGGTATCGAGCGTTACGTAGTCGCCGAGGTAGACCGGCGACAGCCGGTCGTAGAAGGGATGGCAAAACGCGATCCCCTCCAGCGCCGAACCCGTGCAGCCGGCGAGCGTCGTGCCGCTCAGCTTGTAGCGCGCGAGGCAGCTCTGCTGCAGGTCCGCGGCAAGGATCAGCAGGCCGCGCTCGGTGTCCACCAGGTGGTAGGTGAATTCGGGATGCGCATTGAGCGCCTGGTTGGCGGGAAGGGTCCACGGCGTCGTGGTCCAGATCACCGCGAAGCCGGGTTTATCCGGCAGCTTCGGCAGTCCGAATGCCTTGGCGATCCTGTCGCGATCGGCGAACGGAAAACCGACGTCGATCGCCAGGTCCTTGCGGTCCTCGTACTCGACCTCGGCCTCGGCCAGCGCCGAGCCGCAGTCGAAGCACCAGTTGACGGGCTTCAGGCCGCGGTAGACGTAGCCCTTGCCGAGCAGCGTACCCAGCGCGCGGATCTCGTCCGCCTCGTTGCGGTAGGCCATCGTGAGGTAGGGGTTGTCCCAGTCGCCCATGACGCCGAGGCGCCGGAAGTCGACCTTCTGGCGCTCGATCTGTTCGGCGGCATAGGCGCGGCACAGGCGCTGGGTTTCCTCGGCCGAGAGGTGCTTGCCGTGCTTCTTCTCGATCTGCACCTCGATCGGCATGCCGTGGCAATCCCAGCCCGGCACGTAGGGCGCGTCGAAGCCGGACAACGTGCGCGACTTCACGATCACGTCCTTCAGGATCTTGTTTACCGCGTGGCCGATGTGGATGTCGCCGTTCGCGTACGGCGGGCCGTCGTGCAGCACGAAGCGCGGGCGGCCCCTGGCGATGCTGCGCAGGCGCTTGTAGACGCCGCGCTGCTGCCAGTCGCGCACCCAACCGAGCTCGCGCTTGGCGAGGTCGCCGCGCATCGGAAACGGAGTGTCGGGAAGATTCAGCGTGCTCTTGAAATCAACCATGTTTGGCAAAAAACTCCTTCGCTTGCGCCACGTCGCGCGCGATTGCCGCACGCAGCGTGTTCAGATCCGGATACTTCGCTTCGTCGCGCAGCCGTTCGATGAACCGCACGCGCAGGTGCCGACCATACAGCTCCTCGGCGAAATCGAACAAATGCACTTCGAGCAGCGGCACCGCAACTTCGTTCACCGTCGGCCGCCTTCCCACGCTGGCCACGCCGGGCAACCATCGCGCGCCGTCGGCTGCGTCGGCGCCGCAGGCTTCGACCACGTAGATCCCGGCCAGCGGCGCGCGCCTTGGCAGCATCAGGTTGGCGGTGGCGAAGCCGAGCTTGCGCCCGAGCTTGGCGCCATGCGCCACGCGGCCCGAGAGTGCGTAAGGACGGCCGAGAAGCCGCTCGGCACGACGAAAATCCGCCGCCAGCAGCGCTTCGCGCACCGCCGAGCTCGAGATTCGCTCGCCGCCGAGCTTGACCTCCGGCATGGCCTCGAGCGCGAAGCCGTGAGCGCGCGCCGCGCCCTCGAGCGCCGCGAAATCGCCCGCACGGCGCGCGCCGTAGCGAAAGTCGCACCCCACCAGCAGCCAGGCCGCCCGCAGGCCGCGCACCAGAACCTGCTCGACGAAGCGCTCCGGGGCGAGCGACGCAAGGTGCGCATCGAAGCGCGCGACGTGCACGTGCTCGATTCCGGCGGCTGCGATCAGCTCGAGCTTCTCGCGCAGCCTGCTCAGGCGCGCGGGCGCGGCGTCGGGAGCGAAAAACTCGCGCGGGTGCGGCTCGAAGGTCAGCGCGCAGGACTCCACGCCGAGGGCGCGCGCCTGTTCCACCACGCGCTCGAGCATCGCCTGGTGGCCGAGGTGCACGCCGTCGAAGTTGCCGATGGTAAGCGCGCGCGCGCCTCGGACGGGCAATACGGAGCCGTGCGTGACGACCATCTGGCGCGCTTAAAATGATGAATTATAGCGGCTTTTCCGCACGGCCGCGAACAAGCGGAGCAAACCCGAGCAATCCGAGCAACGGTCCCGGCAGCAGCAGCCACGCCACCCGGTCGCCGATGGACGGCAGCAAAGCGGTCGCGACGCTGATCGAGAAGACGGTGATCAGGAAGCCGATGCTGTTCTGCAGCGCGAGCGCGCTGCCGAGCAGTTCGGGCGGGCAGGCGCGCGCCGAGAGTGCGGAGAACTGCGGCGAGTCGGTCACCACCGCCACGCCCCAGACCAGCAGCAGCGCGAGCGCTACCGAGGCGGGCGCTCCGCCCGCCAGCGGATAGGCGAGGCACATGGCGCCCGAGACGCCGAGCGCGGCCGCGGCGACGCGCGCGCTGCCGTAGCGGCGGCTGAGCGAGCCGCCGAGCACGCAGCCTGCCCCTCCCACCGCGATGACCGCGAACGACCAGGCCGAGACGCTCACCGCGTCGGCCGTGCCCGCGCGCGCCAGCGCCGCGGCGACCAGCGCGGGCGTGATTGTCCACAGCGCGTACAGCTCCCACATGTGGCCGAAATAGCCGAGCGCCGCGGCGCGGAAGGCCGGCACCCTGAAAGCGCGCAGCACGCTCCCCCAGCCCGGACTGCGCGCGGCCGCGGCGCGTCGCAGGTGCGGGCCGTCGCCGAGCGCAAGCACCATCAGGCCGGCGACCAGGGCGCAGGCCGAAGCCGCCAGCACCGCGACCCGCCACGAGGCGCCGCTCCCGGCGGCGCGGATCGCGTGCGGCAGGGCGGTGCCGAGCGTGAGCATTCCGACCAGCCAACCAAGCGTCTCGCCGGCGCGCGCCGGCGCCCAGGTCACCACCAGCTTCATGCCGAGCGGGTAGATCCCCGCGAGCGCGAACCCGGTGACAAAGCGGTACAGGCTGCCGTCTACGATGCCGTGGGCGGCGAGGGCGAACCCCGCGTTGGCGAGCGCGCCCAACAGCGCGCAGGCGGCGAAGATCCGGCTCGCGGCGAAGCGGTCGGCCAGACCAGAAAGGGAAAAGAACAGGGTGCCGGCGATGAAGCCGAGCTGCACCGCGCTGGTCAGGGCTCCAAGCTGCGCCAGGTCGAGTCCCCAGGCATGCGCCAGGTCCCCGGCCGCGGCATTGGCGCTGAACCAGAGCGAAGCGCCCAGCAACTCCGCGACCACGATCAGTGGCACGGCAAACCGACTGCGCATCTCGGCGGTCTTGACCATGACACGCGAGAGTACCGCATGGCGGAGGTCTGACGTCCGCTTGACCGGCCCCGGAATGGATCCGGTACATATCCTTTTTTTTGCCAGTCCGGCCCCAATAAGTGACAATCCCGCCCTAGGATTTGGCCGCCGGTCCGCCGGCCGGCGATCTCCCGCCCGGAGAGGCCAAGAGGGGCCTGCTCCAGCTTCTTGTACCGTCGAGGAATTGCAATGATGAAACTGTTGCTCAGGCTGTCGCGCGCGGTCGACTGGCTCAACGAGCGGATCGGACACCTGGTTTACTGGCTGGTACTCGCCGCGGTGCTCATCAGCTCGGCCAACGCGATGTCGCGTTACGTGCTGAACAAGACTTCCAACGGATGGCTCGAAATGCAGTGGTACCTGTTTGCCGCCATATTCCTGCTGTGCTCGGGATACACCTTGCTGCACAACGAGCACATCCGGATCGACGTCGTGGCGCAGCGTTTCTCGCGCCGCACGCAGATCTGGATCGACATCTTCGGCACCGTCTTCTTCATGCTGCCGATGACCATCTTCATCATGGTCCTGGGCTGGTTCATGTTCAAGGAATCCTATATGGTCCACGAGGTCTCTCCCGACCCCGGCGGACTGCTGCGCTGGCCGGTGAAGCTGCTGGTGCCGGTGGGCTTCTTCCTGCTCACGCTGCAGGGCCTGTCGGAATTGGTGAAGCGAATCGCGTTCCTCAAGGGACTGATTCCTGACCCTCTGGAAAAGCACGTCGAAGCCGCGCTCGAAATGGTCCAGGACAAGGTCGGGGAAGGCACGAAATGATCGAATACATAACCGGCCACGTCGGGCCGATGATGTTCGCGGCGCTGGCCGTTTTCCTGCTGATCGGCTACCCGGTCACCTTCTCGCTCGGCGCCATCGGCCTGTCGTTCGGCTGGCTCGGGATCGAGCTCGGCCTGCTGACCCCCGCCCTGTTCCAAGCACTGCCCGAGCGCATTTTCGGCATCATGCACAACGAGACGCTGCTGGCGGTGCCGTTCTTCACCTTCATGGGCCTGATCCTGGAACGCAGCGGTATGGCGGAGGATCTGCTCGACACTATCGGCCAGCTGTTCGGGCCGATACGCGGCGGCCTGGCCTACGCAGTTCTGTTCGTCGGCGCGTTGCTCGCCGCGACCACGGGCGTGGTGGCGGCCTCGGTCATCTCGATGGGCCTGATCTCGCTGCCGATCATGCTGCGCTACGGCTACGACCGGCGGCTTTCGACCGGGATCATCGCCGCCTCTGGCACGCTGGCGCAGATCATCCCGCCCTCACTGGTGCTGATCGTGCTCGCCGACCAGCTCGGGCGCTCGGTGGGCGACATGTACGAGGGCGCGATCTTCCCCGGGCTGGTGCTGACCAGCATGTATGGGCTGTACATCCTGGGGGTGACGATATTCGCTCCCAAGCGCGCGCCGGCGCTGCCGCCCGAGGCACGCACGCTGCGCGGCTGGAAGCTGCTTGGCCGGGTGCTGTTCGTCCTGGTTCCGCCGCTGGCGCTGATTTTCCTGGTGCTCGGGACGATCTTCCTCGGCGTCGCGACCCCGACGGAAGGCGGCGCGATGGGAGCCACGGGCGCGCTGGCGCTGGCGATGATGAATCGCCGCCTGACCTGGAGCCTGCTCAGGCAGGCGATGAACTCCACCGCCAAGCTGTCCTCGTTCGTGATCTTCATCCTGATCGGCTCGACCGTGTTCACGCTTACCTTCCGCGGCGTCAACGGCGACCTGTGGATCGAGAACATGCTGACCAGCCTGCCTGGCGGGCACCTCGGTTTCCTCATCTTCGTCAACATCCTCACCTTCGTGCTGGCGTTCTTCCTCGATTTCTTCGAGCTGGCGTTTATCATCGTGCCGCTGCTTGCGCCAGTGGCGGACAAGCTTGGCATCGACCTGATCTGGTTCGGCATCCTGCTCGGCATCAACATGCAGACCTCGTTCATGCATCCCCCGTTCGGCTACGCGCTGTTCTACCTGCGCAGCGTGTCGCCGGCGAAGGAATACGTCGACAAGATTACCGGCAAGCTCACCGCGCCCATCACCACCGGGCAGATCTACTGGGGCGCGGTGCCGTTCGTGGTGATTCAGGTGATCGGGGTCGCCATCGTGCTAGCCTTCCCGCAGCTGGTGACCGGCAACGTGGAACACATAAAGATGGATCCGTCGAAGATCCACATCTCGGTGCCGCTGCCGGATTACGATCGCTACCAGCCTTCCGATGCGCCGGGCGGCGCCGGCGCCCCCCCGGGAGCCGCGGACCAGGGCGACAGCGGCGACAACGCTCCACCCGCATCGAACCCCTATCCGAGCCAGGACGAGCCCGAGCCGCCGTCCAAGTAGGGGCGCGAAAAAAAACCCCGCCGAGGCGGGGTTTTCGTTTTCAGACCTAACGCTGGTTCAGATCTTGGCCTTGATCTTCGAGTGCCAGAGGTAGTTCTCGTACGTGTTGTCGTTGAACCGGTGCCACTCTATCTCCTCGTTTCGGTACGCCAGCCACTGCGGATAAATGCGCGCCCAGTGCTTGCTCTTGCCCATGTACTCCTTGTACAGCTCGTACGCGCCTTTTTCGGAGGCTTCCATCACCGACTTCGGGAAGTAGCGCAGCTGGGTGCCGCCCGCGATCAAGCGGCGCAGCGCCTTCGGGTTCTCATGGTCGTACTTCGCCATCATCCACTCGTTGGCAGCGTGGCAGGCCGTCTCGAGCGCGACCTTGTAGTTCTTGGGCAACTCGTCCCACTTCTTCAGGTTAACCAGTGTCATCAGGCGCGGCCCGCCTTCCCACCAGCCGGGCGCGTAGTAGTACTTCGCGACCTTCTGGAACCCGAGCTTCTCGTCGTCGTACGGTCCCACCCACTCGGCCGCGTCGATCGTTCCTTTCTCGAGCGACGGATAGATGTCGGCGCCGGCAACCATCGTCGGCACTACGCCGATCTTCGCGATCACGCGCCCGCCCAGGCCGCCGATGCGGAACTTCACGCCTTTTATGTCGGCGAGCGACTTGATCGGCTTGCGCCACCAGCCTCCCATCTGGGTGCCGGTATTGCCCGACAGGAGCGCCTTCACACCGTATTCGGTGAATAGCGGCTCCATCACTTCATTGCCGCCGCCGAAGTGCCACCAGGCGTTGGACTGCCGGTCGTTCATGCCGAAAGGCACGCAGGTGCCGAAGGCAAAGCCGACATCCTTGCCGATGTAATAGTACGGTGCGGTATGGCCGAGCTCGACGGTGCCGTTCTGCACCGCGTCGAGCACTTGCAGCCCCGGCACGATTTCGCCGCCGGCGAAGGTGCGGATCGAAAAGTTGCCGTCGGTCATCTCGCCGACCCACTTGGCAATCATGTCCGCACCGCCGAACAGCGTATCGAGGCTCTTAGGCCAGCTCGCCGCAAGGCGCCAGCTGATCTTCGGGTTCGACTGCGCGATGGCCGGCGCGGCGACCGAGCCGGCGGCAAGGCCTACCGCCGCTTTCTTGAGAAACGAACGACGCTGCATAACTCTCCTCCTGGATGATTTAACGAGATGACCGGGAACCGCGCGAAATCACTCGCTTTCTGTGGCAATACGCCCGGTTCGGTGGCTGAATTGTAAGCGTAGAACTGCCCCGTGCCTATTCCTCTGTGTAAGCTTGTTGCAAGCTATTCTCAGTTGAGCCTGGAGCAGGTCGCGCTCAGCTCCATCACCCTGGCGCGGACCTCCTCGAAGTCATCCGCCTCGGGCTCGCGCTCCAGGTATTCCGTGAGGTCCTTGAGCGCGGCCCTGAACGCCTCGAGCCGCAGATAGACCAGACCGCGGTCGCGCAGATCGGCGTGCGCCTCGGGCGTCACGACCAGGATTCTGTTCAGCACCTCGAGCAGTCGTTGCGGCTTGTCGGACTCGCGGTAGATCCCCTTCAGGTTGCGCAACACGCGGGCCAGGATTTGGCGCTTGGTCGCCGGCTCG
>DAHVFK010000310.1 GCA_027317055.1 Betaproteobacteria bacterium
TGGCAAGACCATTGAAGCGGGTCTCGTGCTGTCCCAGAAATGGGCGGAGCGCAAGCGCCGCATTCTCGTCATTACCCCGTCCAATTTGCGAAAGCAGTGGTACCAGGAGTTGACCGAGAAGTTCTTCCTGCCATGCCGGATCCTCGAATCAAAGTCGTACAACGCAGCGATAAAGCAGGGCCAGTTCCGTCCGTTCGAAGCGCCCGATATGGTTATCTGCTCCTATCAATTCGCAAAAGGTAAGGCGAGCGATGTCCACGCCATCGCCTGGGATCTCGTGGTCATCGATGAAGCGCACCGGCTTCGCAACGTCTACAAACCGTCGAACGTCATTGCCAATACGCTCAAGCTGGCGCTGGCAGGCAAGGACAAGCTCTTGCTTACCGCGACACCCTTGCAGAATTCTCTCCTTGAGCTGTTCGGTCTTGTCAGTTTCATCGACGAGCATGCTTTCGGCGACCTCAAAAGCTTTCGCGAGCAGTTCGCCAATCTCGACCAGGACCGCGTGTTCGAGACGCTCAAGGCGCGGCTGAAGCCGATTTGCCACCGCGCGTTGCGGCGCCAGGTGTTGCCCTACATCAAGTTTACGAAGCGTCTGCCTATGGTGGAGGAGTTCACGCCAGAGGAAAGCGAGGACCGGCTCTATCACGCGGTATCGGAGTATTTGCAGCGGGAAAATCTGCAAGCGCTGCCGGCGAGTCAGCGGAGCCTGATTACACTCGTGCTCCGCAAGCTCCTCGCCTCGTCCACGTTCGCCATCGCTGGCGCACTGACCTCGATGTCCGCGCGGCTCAAGGCCAAACTCAAGAAAGCCGAGCCAAGCGAACCTCTCGAAGAGGAACTCGACAAGGACTATGAGGCGCTCGATGAAACCGCCGAAGAGTGGGACGGAGATGACCCCGCTGCGCCTCTTTCCGAGGGCGACCGCGCCGCCATCGAGCGGGAGATCGCCGATCTGGACGGGTTCGCAAGCCTCGCGACCTCGATCCACCACAACGCAAAGGGCAAGGCGTTGCTGAAGGCACTTGATATCGCCTTCGGAAAGGCGACCAAGCTCGGCGGCGCGCAGAAGGCGATCATCTTCACCGAATCCCGGCGCACCCAGAATTATCTCCTTCGGCTCCTGGGTGACAGCTCGTTCGCGGAGGGCATCGTCCTTTTCAACGGGTCGAATACCGACGACCGGTCCAGGGAAATCTACGCCGCCTGGTTCGAGCGGCATCAGGGCACGGAGCGCGTGAGCGGGTCGCGCACCGCGGACATCCGCTCCGCACTCGTGGACTACTTCCGCGAGCAAGGGCGCATCATGATCGCTACCGAGGCGGGGGCAGAGGGCATCAACCTCCAGTTCTGCTCGCTGGTGGTGAATTACGACCTGCCCTGGAATCCGCAGCGGATCGAGCAGCGTATCGGCCGCTGCCATCGGTACGGGCAGCAGCACGACGTGGTAGTTGTCAATTTCCTGAATCGCAAGAATGACGCCGATCGGCGAGTTTTCGAATTGCTGTCCGAGAAGTTCAAGCTCTTCGAAGGCGTGTTCGGCGCGAGCGACGAAGTCCTGGGCGCGATCGAATCGGGCGTCGATTTCGAGAAACGCATTGCGGCGATCTACCAGCGCTGCCGCAAACCGGATGAGATCCAGATCGCCTTCGACCAACTTCAGCTCGAACTGAATTTTGAAATCAACGAGTCGATCTCCCGCACGCGGCAGAAGTTGCTGGAGAACTTCGACGACGAAGTGCGCGAGAAACTCAAGGTCAGGGACCAGGATTCCAAGGCCTACCTCAACCGTTTCGAGCGCCTGCTTATGCAAGTCAGCCGCCACGAGCTCGAAGGCCATGCCGAGTTCATCGACGAATCGGCGTTCCGGCTGAAATCTTGTCCTTTTGGCGAAGCCATCCCATTGGGGCTCTATGAGCTTCCTCGCCGCTCACGCGACGCCCATCTCTACCGGATGACGCATCCCCTCGCCGAGGCCGTGCTGGCGCAGGCGAAGGGCCGCGAACTGCCCCCTGCAGAAATCCAGCTCACCTATGCCGATCACACAGGGAAGATCACCCTGCTCGAACCCCTGGTCGGCAAGTCCGGCTGGCTCTCGCTCTGCCAGGTCAGTATCGAGTCCCTGGACCAGGCGGAAGACCATCTGATCGTCGCCGCCGTGACCGACGATGGCGTGGCGATGGACCACGAGGTGGCATTGCGCCTGCTCACGCTGCCCGGTCGCGTGGTCGGTCCGCCGGTCACCCCTTCCCCTGGCGCGCCGCTGGAGGCCGTGGTCGTGACCAGACAAGAAGCGATTCAGCGTGGCATCTCCGAGCGCAATGCCCGCATTTTTGAAGCCGAGATCGACAAGCTCGAAGGCTGGGCGGACGATCTGAAGCTGGGGCTTGAGCGCGAGATCAAGGAGCTCGACCGCCAGATCCGCGACGCGCGCCGCGCGGCGACCACCGCGCTCACGCTGGAAGAAAAACTTGCAGGGCAAAAGCAGATCAAGGCATTGGAAGCCCAGCGCAATCAGCGGCGCCGTTCGCTGTTCGATGCGCAGGACCAAGTTGACCGGCAGCGGGAAGACCTGATTGGCAACATTGAGGGCAAGCTGCAGCAGAAAACCGGGCGGCGGGAACTGCTTTCCTTGCGCTGGAAACTGGCGTGACGTCCCGCAATTGACGGAGGAGAAAGGCGGCTCTAAACTGCGATGGTTCCATAATGGTTCCAAGGAGTCGCCATGCTCAACCTGACCCTCAAGAACATCCCGAAGGACCTCCACGCCCAGCTCAAGGAAAGCGCCGAACGCAATCGGCGCAGTCTGAATAGCGAGATCCTCGCCCGGCTCGAGAGCGATTTCTCCGCGCCGGTCGTCGATCGCGACGCGCATGCGCGGGCGCTGAGAGACCTGGTCGCTGGCCTGCCCCGGGTCGACCACGCCAAGGTCACCCGCTACAAGCGGCAGGGCCGGGCGTGATCGTCGTCGACAGCAACGTCGTCGCGTACTACTGGGTCAATGGACCGCTCACGGAGATCGCCCAGCGCGTGCAGACAAAGGATTCCGAATGGCACGTGCCGATCCTTTGGCGCTCCGAGATGCGCAGCATTCTGACCGGATACTTGCGCGACGGCAGCCTTAGCGCCGGGCAGATCACGCGCCTCATGACCTCCGCCGAGGAATCGTTCGTTGGCCGGGAGCACATCGTGTCGAGCGACAAGGTGTTCCAGATTGCCGGCGAAACGCGCCTATCTGCCTACAATTGCGAGTTCGTCGCGCTCGCGTCCACGCTTGGCGTTCCGCTGGTCACCGCGGACAAGGCGGTGCTGAAGGCATTCCCGGATCGAGCGCTGACGATGCAACAGTTCGTGGAGCGTTAGCAACCGCCGGCTGACAGATAGGAAACTCGCCATGGCTGAACCCACGGTCGTATGCCCCAACTGCAAGACCGAAATTAAGCTGACCGAGTCGCTCGCCGCGCCGCTGCTGGAGGCCACGCGGCGCGATTTCGAACAGCGCATAAAGCAAAAGGACGCTGACCTCGCCGCAAAGCTGAAGGAGGAGGGCGCCAGGATCGCTGCCGACGAAGCGCGCAAGGCAAAACTCGCGCTTGCAGGCGAGCTTGACCAGAGAACCCGCGCTGTTGCGGAACTCGAAAGCGCCTTGAAAGAGAACAACGCCAAGCTCGCTGAGGCCCAGAAGGCACAGGCCGACCTGATTCGCAAGCAGCGGGAGCTTGACACCAAGCTGCGCGAGGTCGACCTGGCCGTCGAGAAGCGCGTTCAGGAAGGGCTCAACGCCACGCGCGAGCAGGCGCGCAAAGAAGTCGAGGGCGAGCTGACGCTCAAGGTGGCGGAAAAGGAGCAAACCATTTCCTCCATGCAGAAGCAGATCGAGGAACTCAAGCGCAGGGCCGAGCAGGGCTCACAGCAGCTTCAGGGCGAAGTCATGGAGCTCGAGCTCGAAGCGCTGCTGCGCGCAAGATTCCCGCGCGACGCCATCGAGCCCGTACCGAAGGGAGACCATGGCGGCGACGTGCTCCACCGGGTCCTTGGCCCGCTCGGCCAGCCCTGTGGCACCATCCTGTGGGAGTCCAAACGCACCAAGAACTGGAGCGACGGCTGGCTCGTGAAGCTGCGCGAAGACCAGCGCGCCGCCAAGGCCGAAGTCGCCATCCTCACCAGTCAGGCTTTGCCGAAGGGGGTCGAGAGCTTCGAGTTGATCGAAGCCGTCTGGGTCGCACATCCGCGCGTAGCAATTCCGCTCGCCACCACACTCCGCCAGTCCCTGGTCGACTTGGCCACCGCACGCCAAGCGAGCGAGGGACAGCAGACCAAGACGGAATTGGTCTACCAGTACCTCACCGGCCCGCGCTTTCGTCAGCGGGTGCAGGCTATCGTCGAGGCATTTTCCTCAATGCAGGAAGACCTCGATAGAGAGAAGAAGCTGATTACGAAGCAGTGGGCAAAGCGGGAGGAGCAGATTGAGCGAGTGATGCAGGCGACGGTTGGAATGTATGGGGATTTGCAGGGGATCGCCGGGAAAACTC
>DAHVFK010000311.1 GCA_027317055.1 Betaproteobacteria bacterium
CCAAGGTCGTCGCGATCGACGTGGACGACATCAAGCTCGCCGCCATGAAGCCCTATGGTGCCGGCCTCACGCTCAATGCGAGGACTCTCGAGCACAAGGCGCTCAAGGCGGCGATCGCCGCCTTCGCCAAGCACAACGGCCTGCGCCCCACCGAGTGGTTCATCTTCGAGTGCTCCGGAACCGCCGCCGGCCAGGCGACCGCCTGGGGGCTGCTGGTGCACGGCGCCACCCTGAACGTGGTCGGTTTCACCATGGACAAGGTCGAGCTGAGGTTATCCAACCTGATGGCGTTCGACGCACGCGCCATCGGCAACTGGGGCTGCCCGCCGGAACAGTATCCAGCGGCGCTCGAACTGGTGCTGGAAGGCAAGGTGAAGGTCAAGCCCTTCGTCGAGCCCTTGCCGCTCAACGACATCAACCGCGTGTTCGAGGCGGTGCACCACCATGAAATCTCGAAGCGCGCGGTGCTCGTACCCTAGGAGACGTCGATGAAGAATCATGACTTGGCCGAGGTCGCGGTACAGGGCGTAAGGCTCGAGAAGCGACCCGCCCGAACGCCCGACGGCAAGGTGGCGCCGGGCCTTTTCAACGCCTGGATCTGGCTCGACAACCCGCAGCAGTTCAACTCCTACACCACCGACATGGTGAAGGGCGTGATTCTTGCCTTTCGCGCCGCCTCCAACGCGCGCGACGTCAGCTCGGTGGTATTCACCGGTGTGGGCGACAAGGCGTTCTGCACCGGCGGCAATACCAGGGAGTATGCCGAGTACTACGCCGGGCGCCCGCAGGAATATCGCCAGTACATGCGGCTGTTCAACGACATGGTGTCGTCGATCCTGGCTTGCGACAAGCCGGTCATCTGCCGCGTCAACGGCATGCGCGTCGGCGGCGGGCAGGAAATCGGGATGGCGTGCGATTTCTCGATCGCGCAGGACCTGGCGCGCTTCGGCCAGGCCGGCCCCAAGCACGGCTCGGCCCCGATCGGCGGCGCGACCGACTTCCTGCCGGTGGTCATCGGCGCCGAGCGCTCGATGGCGGCCTGTGTGCTGTGCGAGCCGTTCTCTGCCCACAGGGCCTACTACTGGGGAATCCTGAGCGACATCGTTCCGGCGCTGAAGGTCGACGGCAAATTCGTCGCCAACCCGCTGGTTGAAACGGGACGCGTGTTCGACGAGTTCGGGCACCTGGCTTTCGGCGAGTCGAAGACCGGCGACGCGCTCAAGGAGGGCAAGGCGCTCATGGCCAAAGGCGCAGTCGACCTGTCGCTGCTCGACGCCAAGATCGAGGAACTGTGCGCAAAGATCCTGCTCACCTTCCCCGATTGCACCACTAAAACGCTCGAAGAGCTCAGAAAGCCCAAGCTCGAAGCCTGGAACCGGAATAAAGAGGATTCGCGCGCCTGGCTCGCGCTCAACATGATGACCGAGGCGCGTGCCGGCTTCACCGCCTTCAACGAAGGCGCCAAGGACGACCGCGAGGTCGATTTCGTGGCGCTGAGGCAAGCGCTCGCGCGCAACGAGAGCTGGGTGGGTCCGCTGCACGACCAGATCCAGCCGAAGGCCAGGCGCAAGGCCTGAGCATGTCGCAAGCGCCGCTCAAGGGCTGGATCGAGCGCGAGGGCGCGCTGCTCAGGCTGCGGCTTGCGCGCCCGAAGGCGAACATCCTCGACGCGGCCATGATCGCGGCGCTCGAGCAGGCGTTCGACGAGCACGCCGGAAACTCCGCCCTGCGTGGCGTCCTGATCGACCACGAGGGGCCGCACTTTTCCTTCGGCGCAAGTGTCGAGGAGCATCTGCCGGAGCGGTGCGCGGCGATGCTGAAAGGCCTGCACGCGCTGGTACTGCGGATGCTCGAGTGGCCCGCGCCGATCCTTGTCGCGGCCCGCGGCCAGTGCCTGGGCGGCGGGCTCGAGTTCGCCTGCGCCGGCAACTTTCTATTCGGTGCGCCGGACGCGCAATTCGGGCAGCCCGAGCTGAAGCTGGCGGTGTTCGCCCCGGCGGCTTCCTGCCTGCTGCCGCCGCGCATCGGCCAGTCGCGTGCCGAGGACCTCCTCTTTTCGGGTCGCTCGATCGACGCCCCGACGGCGCTGGCATGGGGACTCGTAAACGAGCTGGCCGAAGATCCCGCTGCCGCGGCGCTGGCGTACTTCGAGGCGCACCTTGCCGGCAAGAGCGCCAGCTCGCTCGCCTACGCGCTGCGCGCCGCGCGCGCGCCGCTGATCGAGAAACTGCGCCGGCGCCTGGCGGAAGTCGAGGCGCTGTACCTCGACGGCCTGATGAAGACGCGCGATGCGGCTGAAGGGCTGCACGCCTTCCTCGACAAGCGCACACCAAAGTGGGGGCACAAATGAACGTCCAAGAAATCGTCGGGCGCTGCGAAGCGCTGTTCGAGGACCTGCACTTCAACGCGGTCAAGGAGTGGAAGGCGGCGACGCCGGGACGCAAGGCGATCGGCTACATGCCGATCTACGTGCCGCGCGAGATCGTGCACGCCGCCGGGATGCTGCCGGTGGGTATCTTCGGCGGTGGCGACCAGATGGAGGTGATCCAGGGCGACGCCTACTACCAGAGCTACATCTGCCGCATCCCGCGCTCGACGCTCGAGCTCGGTCTCACCGGCAGGCTCGACTGCCTCGACGGCATGCTGTTCCCGTCGATCTGCGACGTGATCCGCAACCTCTCGGGTATGTGGCAGATCCTGTTCAAGGACAAATACGTCAAGTACTTCGACGTGCCGCAGAACTACGACGACTCGATCGGCGGCGAGTTCTACGTGCGCGAGATGCAGGTGATGCGCGAGGATCTCGGCAAGCTGCGCGGCAAGCCGATCAGCGACGACGAGCTGCGTGCCTCGATCGCGGTATACAACGAGAACCGCCGCGCGCTGCGCGAGCTGTACGCCTACCGGGCGGCAAAGCCGTGGCAGGCGCCGACCTCCGAGGTCTACCTGGTGCTGCGGGCCGGCTGCGTGCTGCCGCCGGAGGAACACACCAAGCTGGTGCGCGAATATATCGCGGCCGCGGACGCGGAGAAGCGCGCCCTGCGCGACAACGCGCGCGTTGTCCTCACCGGCGCGTTCTGCGAGCAGCCGCCGCTCAGCCTGATCAAGTCGATCGAGATGGCGGGTTGCTACATCGTCGACGACGACTTCATGCTGGTCATGCGCTGGCTGCTCGACGACGTGCCCACCGCAGGGGACCCGCTGGACGAGCTTTCCAAGGCCTTCCTGCACCGCTCGGCCTCGACCTCCTCCAAGTACGACGAGAAGAAGTCCGACAAGGGGCAATATCTGCTCAAGCAGGTCAAGAGCAACGCCGGCGAAGGGGTGATCTTCGCCGCGCCGTCGTTCTGCGATCCGGCGCTGCTCGAGCGCCCGATGCTGCAGGAGGTGCTCGCCAAGTACAAGGTTCCCTACACCGCCTTCAAATACGCGGAGAACACCGGCCAGATGGCGCCGATCCGCGAGCAGGCCGGCACTTTCGCCGATTCGATCAAACTCTGGAGCGCCGCATGAGTACTCCCGCGATGCAACCCCAAGTCAGCCCGAAGGCCAAGCCCGTCGTCCAGAAGGAAGACGCGATGCTGCTGCAGAAGGAGCTGATCAACAGCAATTACCACGAGCTCGCGAACGCGCGCGCGCTGGGCAAGAAGGTCTCGGCGACGTTCGTGCCGGGCAACTTGAACGAGCTGCTGATGTGCTTCGACTTCGCCCGCAGTCTGCCGGAGACCAACGCGCTGCAAAGCGGCATGCGCAAGAAATCCGGCAAGTTCATCATGGACGCCGAGCGCGACGGTCACTCCGAGGACGTGTGCACCTACGTCAAGACCGATCTCGGCATGATGCTGCAAGGCCAGATTGGCCCCACCGGAGAGCCGCTGCCCACCCCCGACGTACTGCTGCTGTCCTACACCGGCTGCTTCACCTTCATGAAGTGGTTCGAGCTGGTGCGGCAGAAATACGATTGCGAGACGGTGATGCTGCACGTGCCCTACCAGGGCGACGGCCATATCTCGCCGAGCATGCGCGACTACGTGGTGAAGCAGCTCAAGGAAAAGGTCATTCCGACGCTGGAGAAGGTTTCGGGCGTGAAATTCGACATCGACCGGCTGCGCCAGTACATGCGGGAGTCGGCCAAGGCGGAGGAAGACCTGGTCTGGACGCTACAGTCGGCCAAGCACAAGCCCTCGCCGATCGACGGCTACTTCGGCGCGGTGTACTACATCGGCCCGATCTTCACCGCCTTCCGCGGCACGCCCGAGGCGACGCAGTTCTACCGCGTGCTGCGCGGCGAGATCGAGCAGCGCATCCGCGATGGCAAGGGTCCGCTCACCCCCGAAGGAGAAATGGCGGAAGAGAAGTACCGCCTGGTGGTCGAAGGCCCGCCCAACTGGACCAGTTTCCGCGACTTCTGGAAGATGTTCTACGACGAGGGCGCGGTGGTGGTGGCTTCGACCTACGCCAAGGTCGGCGGCGTCTACGACTTCGGCTTTCGCCACGATCCCGACCACCCGCTCGAGT
>DAHVFK010000312.1 GCA_027317055.1 Betaproteobacteria bacterium
AGGGAAAGCACATCGTCATGAGCAATGGTCAGCGTATCTTGACCATCCCCCGGCACAACCCCGTTAACGCATTCACGATGGGCGGCATTGCCCGCGATGCCGGCCTGTCCGTGGAACAGTTTCGCGAGCTGCTCTAAGCGCCGCGCGCCGGGGCCGCGGTCTCATCCCTGCCACACGCCATACCCCTCTTCCCTGAGCGCAATGGCGAGCTCGACTTCCATCTCGCGCGCGGCCTGGTAGGGCATCGGGTTGGCGTAGGCGTACAGCTTCGGCAGCAGGCGCATGCCGTAGCGCTCGACGAAGCTGTTGGCGCGTTCGCCCTTCTTGTGCTTCGCGAACCGCTTTTCGGGGCTCAAGCCCGTCATGCCGACGTAGAGGCAGGGCTTGACGGCGTCGTAGTCGGGGTTGGCCTTGCGAAAGCGCGCGTGCTCGAGGACTTCGGGCGAGAGTTCGACGACGTAGACGTTGTGGTGGTGCTTTTTCGGCATGCGGCAGGGTGCGTGCTACGATTTATTCGCATCATCCCCCGGGGCGGTCTCCCAAAGGCCGTTTTTTCCACTTTCATCCGCTTCAAGAAGGGCCCATGAAACGCTTTCCGCACCTGGTTTTTTCCCTGCTCTTCCTCCTTCCCGCGTACTCCGCGCAGGCGCAGCAAGTCCTCCGAGTGTCCGCGATCCCGGACGAGGCCCCGACCGAACTGCTGCGCAAGTTCAAGCCGCTCGGCGCCTACCTGGAAAAGCAGATCGGCATGAAGGTGGTGTGGACCCCGGTCAACGACTATCCCGCGGTGGTCGAAAGCCTGGCCGCGGACAAGATCGACCTCGCCTGGCTCGGCGGCTTCACTTTCGTGCAGGTACGGCTGCGCACCGGCAACGCGATCCCGATCGCGCAGCGGGTGCAGGACGAGAAATTCACCAGCACCTTCATCGTGCCCGTCGGCAGCAGCATCAAGACGCTGCAGGACCTCAAGGGCAAGACGTTCGCCTTCGGCTCGCCGTCGTCCACCTCCGGCAGCCTCATGCCGCGCTACTTCCTGCTCAAGGACGGCATCGACCCCGACAAGGACTTTTCGCGCGTGGCGTATTCCGGCGCGCACGACGCGACGGTCGCCTTCGTCGCCTCGGGCCGCGCCGAAGCGGGCGTGCTGAACACCTCGGTGTGGCAAAAGCTGCTGGAAGAAGGCGAACCGAATGCCAAGGCGGTCAGGGTGCTCGCCACCACGCCGCCCTACTTCGACTACAACTGGACCGTGCGCGGCGACCTCGACCCGGCGCTGGTCAAGAAACTGACCAACGCGTTTCTAAGTCTCGACCCGAGCATCCCCGCGGACAAGGAGATCCTGGACTTGCAGCGCGCGACCCGATTCATTCCGACCAAGCCCGGGAATTACAAGGGCATCGAGCAGGCGGCGCGCGCCGCGGGCTTGCTGCAATGAAGCTGTTGCTGGCAGATGCGCGGATCGAGTTCTCCGGCGGCCGCCGGGCGCTCGACGGCGTCGCGCTCGAAGTCGCGCGCGGCGAGCGCGTGGCCGTGATCGGGCCTTCGGGCGCCGGCAAGACGAGCCTGCTGCGCGTGCTCGGAACCGCGCTGCGACCGAGCGCGGGCAGCGTTGCCATCGACGGTGCCGACCCCTGGTCGCTGCCGCGCTCCGCGCTGCGGCGCCTGCGCGCGCGCATCGGCGCCATCTACCAGTCGCCGCCGCTGCCGCCGCGGCAGCGGCTGGTGACCGCGGTGCTCGCGGGACGGCTCGGCGCGTGGGGATTCTGGAAAGGGCTCGCTTCGCTGGTCTATCCGGCCGACATCGCCGGCGCGCGCGCCGCGCTCGCGCGCCTGGAAGTCTCGGAACGGCTGTTCGACCGCTGCGATCGGCTCTCGGGCGGGCAGCTGCAGCGCGTGGGCGTCGCGCGCGCGCTGTATCAGCGGCCCGAGCTGATTCTCGCGGACGAACCGGTGTCCTCGCTCGATCCGCAGCTGGCCGATCTTACGGTGGGCGAGCTCAACCGCGAGGCGCGCTCGCGCAACGTCACCCTGGTGGCCAGCCTGCACGCGGTGGACCTGGCCATGAAATGGTTCCCGCGCATCGTCGGGCTGCGCGCGGGCGCGGTGCAGTTCGATTGCCCGCCGATGCGCGTCAGCCAGGCGATGCTGCGCGATCTGTACGCCACGGAATCGGGCGAGATTCCGACTCAGGACTATCGGCCGCTCGAGCGGCCCCAGCCAGGGCCGCGCGCCGCCTCGGGCAGCCAGCCGCTCTGCCGTTAGCCTCATGACGACCGCCGCCGCGCTTGCAGCGCCGCGCGACCCGGCGCTTGGCCCGCGCCTTGCGCTTACCCTGGTGGCGCTGGTGCTGCTCTGGCCGGCGGTCCAGATTGCGGAATTCAATCCGCTTACGCTGCTCGAGCCGAAGAACCTGTCCGCCATGGCGCGCTTCCTCGGCACGTTCTTTCCGATGGCGCTGTCGGCGGATTTCCTGCACCTGGTCGCGCGCTCTGCGCTCGAGACCCTGGCGCTCGCGACCGCCGGGATGGCGCTCGCGATCGCGCTCGGCTTTCCGCTCGCGATCGCGGTGTCCGAGAGCTTGTCGATTTCGCGCATCGGCCCGGCGCGCGGGGCCTGGCTCGGGCCGCTTGCCCGCGCGCCGGTGCGCGGACTGCTGATCCTGATGCGCTCGATCCCGGAGATCGTGTGGGCGCTGCTGTTCGTGCGCGCGGTCGGGCTCGGCCCGGCGGCGGGCGTGCTCGCGATCGCGATCAATTACGCCGGCATGCTCGGCAAAGTCTACTTCGAGATCTTCGAAGCGGGCGACACGCGGCCGGCGCGCGCGATTCTGGAGTCCGGCGGCGGGCGGGTGAACGCCTTTTTCTACGGCGTCGTGCCGGTGGCGCTGCCGGAGATCGTTTCCTACTCGGTGTACCGCTGGGAATGCGCGATCAGGGCGTCGGTGGTGATGGGCTTCGTCGGCGCCGGCGGGCTCGGGCAGCAAATGGAGCTCTCGATCCGCATGCTCAACGGCGGCGAGGTGTCCACCATGCTGGTGGTATTCCTGCTGCTGGTGCTGGTCGCCGACGTCATCAGCGCGCTGCTGCGCAAGGTGCTGAGGTGAACGGCGCGCGCCTGGTCTGGACGCCCTGGGCCGTGCTGGCGGGCTTCGGCTGCGCCGCGGCCGCGAGCTTCATCTACCTCGGGGTGAATTTCGTCGATCTGTTCAGCGGCGAGAGCGCGCGCCAGATGGCGGCTTTCGCGCATGGCTTCTATCCGCCCGACGTGTCGCCCGAGTTTCTGCGGCGCGTGGGGCGCGGCGCGGCCGAAACGCTCTCGATGTCCGCCCTGGGCACGCTGCTCGCCGTGCTGGCGGGCGCCGTGTTCGCGCTCCCCGCCTCCGGGCGCTGGGGCTGGCCGGTGCGGCCGCTGGCGCGGATCGTCCTCAACGTGCTGCGCTCGATTCCGGAGCTGGTGTGGGCTGCGTTCATGGTGCTCGCCGCGGGTCTGGGGCCGCTCGCGGGCTGCCTTGCGCTCGCCGTGCATACCTCCGGGGTGCTCGGCCGCCTGTTCGCGGAGACGCTGGAAAACGCGCCTGCGGAACCGGCCGCCGCGCTGCGCCAGGCAGGGAGCGGCGCAACGATCGCCTTTTTCTATGGCACGCTGCCGGTCGTGCTGCCGCAGTTCGTCTCCTACGCCCTGTACCGCTGGGAATACAACATCCGGATGGCGGCGGTGCTCGGCTTCGTGGGCGCGGGCGGGCTCGGACAGATGCTCTACACTTCGCTCGCGTGGTTCCAGACGCACGGCGCAGCGACGATCATCCTCGCCATGATCGCGATCGTTACCGTGGTGGATCTGCTAAGCGCGTGGTTGCGTCGCTTCCTCGGCCAGTCTTCTGCTCAGGCGTAGCTGCGCAGGCGCTGCGAGAACACGACCAGTGGCCTGATGCCGCTCGCTTCGGCGCGTTGACACCAGTTCTCGAGCTGTTTGACGAGCTGCTCGCTCGAGGCCATCGAGCGTCCCCAGAGCGCCGCAAGCTCGCCGCGCATCGAATACACGGTGTGCAGCGCGCGCGACATGGCCAGGCCCGCGGCGACGCTGTCGCGCTCGGGCTCGCACAGCGTTCTTTCGTCGCGCTGCAGCCAGCGCTTGAGGTTCTGCAGCAGATGCGCCTCCCGCGGGTCGCGCCGCTTCAGGCTGCCGACTTCGTCCGCGTGGGTGCGCTTGAGCGTACGGGCGTAGCGCGCCAGGACGTCGTAGCGATTCGCGATCACCGCCTGCAGCGTTTGCAGGGTCACGAGGGGCCCGGGCGGCGTGAAGCGCGGGGTCGGTGCGAGGTGCTTGACGCTCGCCAGCCCCGCAAGCTCGAGCAGGCGGATGTACATCCAGCCGATGTCGAACTCGTACCACTTGTTCGAAAGCCTGGCCGAAAGGACGTAGGCATGGTGGTTGTTGTGCAGTTCTTCGCCGCCGATGAGGATCCCCCACGGCACGATGTTGGTGCTGGCGTCCTCGGTGGACCAGTTGCGA
>DAHVFK010000313.1 GCA_027317055.1 Betaproteobacteria bacterium
GCGTGGTGGTGCTCGAGCGCGAGGCTGACGGTGCCCGCGCGGCCGCGCCGCGCCCGCTCGCGCTGTCGTACGCGAGCCGCCTGATCCTCGAGCGCGTCGGCGCCTGGTCGGCGCTCGCGCCCTCGCCCATAGAAACGATTTTCGTCTCGCAGGCGGGAGGCTTCGGGCGCGCGCGGCTGGACGCCGCCGACGCCGGAGTCCCCGCGCTCGGCTACGTGGTTGAGTACCGCGAACTCGCTTCCGTACTCGCTGCGCGGCTCGCGTCGAGCGGGATCGAAACGCGGCGCGGCGCCGATGCGCGCGCGCTGCCGGCGCGCTGCGTGGTGCACGCCGAGGGCGGCTCCGAAGACGCGCGCGAGACGCGCTACGCCCAGGACGCCGTCGTCGGCGTGGTCGAGACCGAGCCGCGCGCAGGCACCACGGCGCTCGAGCGCTTCACTCCCGAGGGGCCGCTCGCGCTGCTGCCGCTCGCCGGCCGCTACGCGTTCGTCTGGGGCGTGCGGCCGGAACGCGCGCGCGCCCTCGCCGAGGCCGCTCCCCAGGTTTTTCTCGAGCAGCTCGCGCGCGCGGCGGGGGCGCGCCTCGGGCGTGCCCTGGCGGTCGAAGGGCGCGCGGTCCATCCGCTCGCGCTGCGCGTTCGCGCCTCGCGCGTCGGGCCGCGCGAGGTCTTCATCGGCAACGCGGCGCAGACGCTGCACCCGGTCGCGGGCCAGGGACTCAACCTCGGCCTGCGCGACGCGTGGGAACTCGCCGCGTTGCTGAAGGCGGCCGACGATCCGGGGGATCCGGCCGTTCTCGCCCGCTTCGCCGCGCGGCGCCGCCTGGACGCGGGCGCCACGATAGGCGTCACCGATCTCCTGGCGCGCGGCTTTCTCGGCCGCAACCCGGCCGCGAGCGCCGCGCGCGGCCTCGCGCTCACTGTGCTCGATACGCTGCCGCCGGCGCGCCGCTTCTTTGCGCGGCGCATGATCTACGGGCCTTCGGCGCTTCCATGATCGGAGCGCGATGTTAGAATTCTCCCTCCTCTCGACGACTCCAACCGCGTACAGGGCATGAAAATCGGAGCGCACGTGCTGCGCAATTCGTTGTTTGTCGCTCCGATGGCAGGCGTTACCGACCGCCCCTTCCGCCAGCTCGCGCGGCGCTTCGGCGCCGGCCTGGCGGTGTCCGAGATGGTGACTTCGCGCCCCGAGCTGCGCGACTCGCGCAAGTCCCGGCTGCGGCTTGACCACGAGGGCGAAGCCGCGCCCGTCTCGGTTCAGATCGCCGGGGCCGATCCCGCCCAGATGGCCGATGCTGCGCGCTACAACGTCGAGCGCGGCGCGCAGATCATCGACATCAACATGGGCTGCCCGGCGAAGAAGGTGTGCAACGTCTACGCCGGATCGGCGCTGCTAGGCGACGAGGCGCTGGTCGCACGCATTCTCGAGGCGGTGGTCGGTGCGGTCGAGGTCCCGGTCACGCTCAAGATCCGCACCGGTCCGGGCCCCGAGCGGCGCAATGCGCTGCAAATCGGGCGCATCGCGCAGGGCGCCGGCGTCCGGCTGCTTGCGATCCACGGCCGCACGCGCGCCTGCGGCTTCGCCGGCCAGGCCGAATACGACACGATTGCAGAGGTCAAGTCGCGGCTGGCGATCCCCGTGCTCGCCAACGGCGACATCCGCACGCCGGAGCATGCGCAGGAAGTGCTGCGGCGCACCGGCGCCGACGGCCTGATGATCGGCCGCGCGGCTCACGGCCGGCCATGGATCTTCCGCGAGATCGAGCACTACCTGGCCACGGGAACCCGCCTCGCGCCGCCCCCGATCGAGGAGGTCGGCGCCGTGCTGCTCGAGCACCTGGCCGGCATTCACGCCCTGTACGGCGAGCAGCAGGGGGTGCGCGTCGCGCGCAAGCACATCGGCTGGACCGTTTCCGCTCTGCCGCTGGGGGAGCAGTTCCGGCGCGAGGCGAATCGGATCGAGACCGCGCCGGCGCAGCTCGACGCGGTGCGCGCTTACTTCGAGCGTCTTGCCGCCGCCGCGAACGACGCCCGCATTGCCGGCGAGAGGCTCGCGGCATGAGCACGCGCGGCAACGATCTCGCCGACGCCGTCAGGCGCGCGCTGGAACGCTACTTCAAGGACATGGACGGCGAAAAGCCGACCTCCATCCACGAGATGGTGCTGAAGAACGTCGAGAAGCCGATGATCGAGACGGTGCTGCGCTTTGCCGAGGGCAACCAGACGCTCGCGGCCGAGATGCTCGGCATCAATCGCAACACGCTGCGCAGCAAGATGCAGCGGCTGCGAATCAAGGGCTGAGAGCCGCCCGGGGCGCCTACGCAACGATGGAGCGAATCGCCAGGGCGCTGATCAGCGTCTCCGACAAGGCGGGCGTGGTCGATTTCGCCCGCGCGCTGGCCGCGCTCGGCGTGACGGTCCTGTCCACCGGCGGCACCGCGAAGCTGCTGGAAAAGGAAGGCGTCCGGGTCACCGAGGTCTCGCGCTACACCGGCTTCCCCGAGATGCTCGACGGGCGGGTGAAGACGCTGCATCCCAAGATCCACGGCGGCCTGCTTGCGCGGCGCGACCTGCCCTCGCACATGGCGGCGATACGCGAGGTCGGCATCGAGCCGATCGACCTGCTGGTGGTGAACCTCTATCCGTTCCAGGCCACGGTTGCCGACCCGGACTGCCGGCTCGACGACGCGATCGAGAACATCGACATTGGCGGCCCGACCATGCTGCGCGCCGCGGCCAAGAACCACGGCGGCGTGGCGGTCCTGGTCGATCCGGCCGACTACGTGCCGGTGCTCGAGGAAATCCGCGCCACCGGCGCCGTGTCCGATTCGACCCGCCTCGCGCTGGCCAAGAAGGTGTTCGCGCACACCGCGGCCTACGACGGCGCGATCGCGAACTACCTTTTCTCGCTCGATAGCGACGGCAAGCGGCGCGAATACCCAGACGTGCTGAGCCTTCAGTTGCGCAAGCTGCAGGACATGCGCTACGGCGAGAACCCGCACCAGTCCGCCGCCTTCTACCGCGACGACAAGCCCGCCGCGGGCGGCCTCGCGAGCTACCGCCAGCTGCAGGGCAAAGAGCTGTCCTACAATAACGTGGCCGATGCCGACGCCGCATGGGAATGCGTCAAGGGCTTCGCGGAGCCGGCCTGCGTGATCATCAAGCACGCCAATCCCTGCGGCGCGGCGGTCGGCGAGAATCTTCTCGCCGCGTATCAAAAGGCCTTCAAGACCGATCCCGTATCCGCCTTCGGCGGGATCATCGCCTTCAACCGCGCGCTCGACCTCGCGGCCGCGGAAGCCGTCGCCAAGCAGTTCGCCGAAGTCATCATCGCGCCGCGGGTCGAGCCCGACGCGCGCGCGCTCCTGGCCGGCAAGCAGAACCTGCGGGTGCTGGAAGTCCCGCTCGCGCACGACGTCCAGGCGCATGATTTCAAACGCGTCGGCGGCGGGCTGCTGGTGCAGAGCCCGGATGCGCACAAGATCGAGCGCGCCGAGCTCAAAGTCGTGAGCAAGAAGGCGCCGACCGAGGCACAGCTCGCCGACCTGCTGTTCGCCTGGCGCGTGGCCAAGTACGTCAAGTCGAACGCGATCGTGTTTTGCGCCGGCGGCATGACGCTCGGCGTGGGCGCCGGCCAGATGAGCCGCGTCGACAGCGCGCGCATTGCCTCGGTCAAGGCGCAGAACGCCGGGCTTTCACTTTCGGGCTCGGTGGTTGCGTCGGACGCCTTCTTCCCGTTCCGCGACGGGCTGGACGTGGTCGCCGACGCAGGAGCGGTGGCGGTGATCCAGCCGGGCGGAAGCGTGCGCGACGACGAGGTTGTCGCCGCCGCGGACGAACGCGGCGTGACGATGGTATTCACCGGAGTGCGTCACTTCCGGCACTGAAATGAAGCTCCTCGTAATCGGCTCGGGAGGCCGCGAGCACGCGCTCGCATGGAAGCTGGCGCAGAGCCCGCGCGTGCAGAGGGTGTTCGTTGCTCCTGGCAACGGCGGCACGGCGACCGAGCCGGGCCTGGAGAACGTCGACATCACCGCCACCGCGCCGCTGATCGAGTTCGCGCGGCGCGAAGGCATCCACCTGACCGTGGTCGGCCCGGAAGCGCCGCTCGCCGACGGCGTGGTCGACGCGTTTCAAGCCGCGGGGCTCAAGATCTTCGGCCCGAGGCGCGCCGCGGCGCAGCTGGAGGCCTCGAAAGACTTCGCCAAGCGGTTCATGGTGCGGCATGGCATCCCGACCGCGCACCATGCCACGTTCGAGGACGCGGCCGAGGCCAAGGCCTACGTCGAGCGCCAGGGCGCGCCGATCGTGGTCAAGGCGGACGGGCTCGCCGCCGGAAAGGGCGTGGTCGTGGCCTCGAGCGTGGAACAGGCGCACGCGGCGATCGACGTGATGCTGCGCGAGCATCGCTTCGGCCAGGCGGGCGCGCGCGTGGTGCTGGAGGAGTGCCTCGAGGGCGAGGAGGCGAGCTTCATTGTCGTGTCCGACGGCGTGCACGCGCTGCCGCTCG
>DAHVFK010000314.1 GCA_027317055.1 Betaproteobacteria bacterium
AGCGTACGGCAGCTGCGAGGCCGCCACGCGCAGAATCGCGACCGGCATGCGGGCGCCTTTGGCCGGGCGCGCGAACACGAACAGGGTGTCGCCCGGCTCGACCTGCGAGGCGAGTCCCGGTGCAAGCCTTACCGTGCCGGTGATGGCCTTCGAGTCTGCCGCGACTTCCGTCTTCTTGTCGGACGCGGCCGGCAGGTTCCCGGCCTTGCGCGCTTCCTCGATGCTGCTCTCGACCGCGCGCCTGAAATCCGACCCGGGCGCGATCTCGGCCAGGCTGCGCTCCCAGTAGCGCACCGCTTCGGCGTAGTTTTTCTGCGCGAACTCGGCGCTGCCGGCGAGCGCGAGCAGCTTGACGTTCTTCGGGTCCACCTTGAGCCCGCGCTGGACGATCGCCATCGGCTCGCCGGCGAGGTTGCCGCCGCGAGTCATCGCCAGCGTGTCGGCGTAGTCCGCGAGCAGGTTGGCGTCGTCGCCGACCAGCGCGGTCGCGCGCGCATAGGCGCCCGCCGATTCCTGGTAGCGCCCCAGCACGGCGTAGGAGCGCCCGAGCATGGCCCAGCCGGTGGCGTCGTCCGGGTTCTGCTTCAGGCGCTCGGCGAGCTTGTCGACCATTGCGGCGATCTGCGCCGGGGTGACCGGATGCCCTTCCTGGCGCACCATCGGGTCGAGCGCCTTGATGTCGCCGAACTGGAGATAGCCCAGCACCGCAACCAGCGGCAGCGCGAGCGCCACCACGAGCGCCGCCCAGCGTCCCGCGCGGTTCCCCGCCGGCGCGGCGGCCGCTGCCGGGGCGGCGGGCTGAACGTCCTCCAGCAGGCGCCGCTCGATCTCCTGCTGCGCCTCGCGATACTGCGCCTGGTCCAGACCGCCATCGGCGTGCTCGCGCTCGAGCTCGGCCAGCTCGTCGCGATAGAGCTTGACGTTGGTGGCGTCGCGGTCCGTGCCGGCGCCCGAGTCGCGCCGGCGCAGCAGCGGCGGCAGCACCAGCAGCAATGCGAGCGCGACGAACAGCGCCGCGACGAGCCAGAACGTGATCATGCGCGGTCCTTGCCGCCGCTGAGCAGCGCCTCCGCGCGCGAGCGCTGCTCGTCGTTGAGCGAGGTCTGCACGATCCTGGCGCGGCGCCGGCGCAGGTACACGAACAGCACGATCACTCCGACCAGCAGGAGCGCGAAAGGACCGGCCCACAGCAGCACGGTGGTGGCCTTGAACGGCGGCTTGTAGAGCACGAAATCGCCGTAGCGGTCGACCAGAAACTGCTTGATCTGGTCGTCGCTCTTGCCGGCCCTAATCTGCTCTCGGATTTCCTTTTTGAGATCCAGCGCCAGGTCGGCGCGCGACTCGGCGATGGTCTGGTTCTGACACACCAGGCAGCGCAGCTGTTCCTCGAGCGTCACGGCGCGCTTTTCAACCACCGGGTCGTCGCCTGCGGGAACCGCCTGCTTGGCGTAAAGCGGCGCCGCCGCCAGCAGCGCGGCGCAAACCAGGAGAACGTAGCGCATCATCCCTGCAGCTTCTTCACCAGGGGCACGATCTTCGCATCCAGGATCTCGGGCGTCACCGGCCCGATCTGCTTGTAGCGGATCACTCCCTGCTTGTCGATCACGTAGGTCTCCGGCACGCCGTACACGCCATAGTCGATGCCGATGCGCCCGTCGCGATCCATGATCGACATCGTGTACGGGTTGCCGAGCCTGGCGAGCCAGGCGAGCGCGTCCTTGCGGTCGTCCTTGTAGTTCAGGCCGTAGACCGGAACGATGTTGCGCTTGGAAAACTCGACCAGCACCGGGTGCTCCTCGCGGCAGGACACGCACCACGAGGCCCAGACGTTCAGCAGCCACACCTTGCCGAGCATGTCCTTCTGCGAGAACGTACGCTGCGGATCGGTCAGCTCGGGCAGCGTGAACGGCGGCGCCGGCTTGTTGATCAGCGGCGAGGGCACCTCGCGCGGATTGAGCCGCAGCCCCACCGCCAGGAAGCCGACCAGGACGATGAAGATGCCGAGCGGGATCAGGAAGCGCTTCATCCGCGCTCGCCCTGCGGCACTGCCGCCCGCGACGGCCGCCGGCGTCGCTTGCCCTTCGGCTCGGGCCGGGAGATCTCGGGCCGCTCGCGCTTGCGCTCGGCCACACGGTAGCGGCGATCGAGCGCGGCCAGAAGGCCGCCCAGCGCCATCACCACGCAGCCGCCCCAGATCCAGATGACGAACGGCTTGTAGTAGATGCGCACCGTCCACGCCTTGGCGCCTACCGGCTCGCCGAGCGAGACGTAGAGGTCGCGCGTGAAGCCGGTGTGGATCGAGGCCTCGGTCATCTGCGATTCCTGGGTGCTGTAATTGCGTTTTTCCGGGCTCAGGACGAACGCGGGCGCGCCGTCACGCAACACGGTGACGACGCCGCGCGCCGCGGTGTAGTTCGGACCGCGCACCTCGCCCACGCCGTCGAAGCGGAAGGTGTAGCCGCCGACCAGCGCGGTATCACCCGGATCCATCTTCAGGTCGCGCTCCACCTCGTAGCTCTTGACCATCGTGACGCCGATCACGAACACGCCGATGCCCGCGTGCGCCAGCAGCATGCCGAGCTGGGCGCGCGGAATGCCGCGCAGGCGCGCGAGCCACCCCGGCCCGGGCTGCGCGCGCAGCTTCGACACCAGCGTAGTCGCGGTCGAGGCGAAAACCCAGAACGCGAGCAGCAGGCCGAAGCTGCGCATCGCGGTCCACTCGCCGAGCAGCGCGGGCAGCACGAGCGCGCACACCACGCTCAGGCCGAAGGCCCATTTGAGCCGCTGCGCCAGGCTCGGCAGGCTCGCCTCACGCCAGCGAGCGAGCGGGCCGATCCCCATCAGGAACAGCGCCGGCGCCATCAGCGGCACGAACACGGTGTCGAAGTACGGCGGGCCGACCGAGATCTTGCCAAGGTTGAGCGCGTCGAGCACCAGCGGGTAGAGGGTGCCGAGCAGCACCGCGGCCGCGGCGACCGTGAGCAGCACGTTGTTCATCAGCAGCATCGACTCCTTCGATATCAGCTCGAAGCGCCCGCCCAGGCCGACGCGCGGCGCGCGCCAGGCGAACAGCGTGAGCGAGGCGCCGATCACCAGCGCGAGGAAGACGAGGATGAAGATCCCGCGCCGCGGGTCGGTGGCGAACGCGTGCACCGAGGTCAGCACCCCGGAGCGGACCAGGAAGGTGCCCAGCAGCGAGAGCGAGAACGCGACGATCGCCAGCAGCACGGTCCAGGCCTTGAAGCCGCCGCGCTTTTCGGTCACCGCGAGCGAATGCAGCAGCGCTGTGCCGATCAGCCAGGGCATGAACGAGGCGTTTTCCACCGGATCCCAGAACCACCAGCCGCCCCAGCCGAGCTCGTAGTAGGCCCACGCGCTGCCGAGCGCGATGCCAAGCGTCAGGAACATCCACGCCGCGAGGGTCCAGGGCCGTGTCCAGCGCGCCCAGGCCGCGTCCAGGCGCCCGTCGATCAGAGCCGCGATCGCGAACGCGAATGCGACCGAGAAGCCGACGTAGCCCATGTACAGCATCGGCGGGTGGAACACCATGCCGGGGTCCTGCAACAGCGGGTTCAGGTCGCGCCCTTCGGCCGCCGCGGGCAGCAGGCGGTCGAAGGGATCCGAGGTCGCCAGCATGAACAGCAGAAAGCCGACGCTGACCATCGCCATTACGGCCAGGATGCGCGCCACCATCTCGTCCGGCAGGCGGCGGCTGAAGACCGTTACCGCCAGCATCCACACGGTCAGCATCTGAACCCACAGCAGGAGCGACCCTTCGTGGCCGCCCCACACCGCGGCAATGCGGTACTGCAGCGGCAGCGACGAATTGGAATTGTTGGCGACGTACTGGACCGAGAAGTCGTTGCTGACGAAGGCCCAAGCCAGGCAGCCGAAGGCGATCGCGACGAAGACGAACTGACCCTGCGCCGCGGGTCGGGCGACCGCGACGAAGGCCGGGATGCCGCGCTGGGCGCCGATCAGCGGCAGGATGGCCTGCACCAGCGCCAGCGCGAGCGCGACGATGAGGGCGAAGTGTCCGAGCTCTGGGATCATTTTTTCATCGGCTCCGGCAGTTGTCCGTGCTGCGCCTTGGCGATCGCCTCGGCGGCTTCCGGCGGCATGTAGTTCTCGTCATGCTTGGCGAGCACTTCCTGGGCCTGGAAGACGCCGTCGGGCTCGAGCCGCCCCTGCGCGACCACGCCCTTGCCCTCCTTGAACAGGTCGGGAAGGATGCCCTTGTAGCGCACCGGGATGCTCTTGCCGGTGTCGGTCACCACGAAGCCCACCGTGACGCCGTCGGGCAGGCGCTTCAGGCTGCCCTGCTCCACCAGCCCGCCGAGGCGGAAAGTCTTGTTCACCGGCGCTTCCTTGTCCGCCACCTGGGTGGGGCTGTAGAAGAACACCAGGTTGCTGCGGAACGCGTTCAGCACCAGCGCGGCGGTGATGCCGAGCAGCGCCAGCCCCAACGCGACGTAGATCAGCCTGCGGTGGCGCGGCTT
>DAHVFK010000315.1 GCA_027317055.1 Betaproteobacteria bacterium
GGCCTGCACCGTGGCGGTGCTGCCGGAGGCGGACGCGATCGACGACGTGGTGCTCAATCCCGCGGAGCTTCGGATCGACACCTTTCGCGCCTCCGGCGCCGGCGGGCAGCACGTCAACAAGACCGAGTCCGCGATCCGCGTCACGCACCTGCCGACCGGGATCGTGGTCGAATGCCAGGACTCGCGCTCGCAGCACAAGAACCGCGAGAAGGCGCTTTCGGTGCTCGCGGCGCGCATCAAGGACAAGCAGACGCGCGAGCAGCAGGCCAAGACCGCTTCGGCGCGCAAGAGCCTGGTCGGTTCCGGCGACCGCTCGGAGCGGATCCGCACCTACAACTTTCCGCAGGGCCGGGTCACCGACCACCGCATCAACCTCACCCTGCACAAGGTTGACCGCATCATGGACGGCGAGCTGGACGAGCTGATCGGGGCGCTGCGCGCGGAGCACCAGGCGGAGCAACTCGCGCTGCTCGCCGAAGAAGCGGCGTGAAAGTGCGCGACGCCCTCGCCGGCTGCGGACTCGAGCCGCGCGAGGCGCGCCTGCTGCTGGCCGAGGCGACCGGGTTTTCCGTTGCGAGCGTGCTGGCACACGCCGAGCGCGACGTTGCGCCGCAGGCGGGCGCGATGTTCTCGGACTGGGCGGCGCGCCGCCGCGCCGGCGAGCCGATCGCCTACCTGCTGGGGCGGCGCGAGTTCTACGGCCTGATGCTGGGGGTCACGCGCGCGGTGCTGATCCCGCGCCCGGAAACCGAGCTGCTGGTCGATCGGGCGCTGGCGCAGCTGCCGGACAAGGACCATGCGAGCGTGGCGGACCTGGGAACCGGCAGCGGCGCGGTGGCGCTCGCGATCAAGCGCCATCGGCCGCGCGTACACGTGGTCGCCACCGAGGCCTCGGCCGAGGCGCTCGAAGTGGCAAGGCGCAATGCGGCGCGGCTTTCGCTCGCGATCGAGCCGCGCCAGGGGCGCTGGTTCGAGCCGCTCGCGGGCGAGCGCTTCGACCTCATCGTGTCGAACCCGCCGTATGTCGCGTACAACGACCCCCACCTCGCCCAGGGCGACCTGCGCTTCGAGCCGAGGGACGCGCTGGTGGCCGGGCCGGACGGACTGGAGGCGCTTCGCGGTATCGTGGCCGGGTCCGCGCCGCATCTGCGCCCGGGCGGCTGGCTGCTGCTCGAGCACGGCCTGGGGCAGGACGCCCCGGTGCGCGAGCTCCTGGCGCGCGAGGGGTTCGAAGGCATCTGCAGCTGGCCCGACCTGGCCGGCATTGCGCGGGTGACGGGAGGCAAGTTAAAATCCTGAGCAAATTGCTCAACTATTACCGAGGGACCCCAAATGAGCGACGTACAGCAGCAAATCAAGGACCAGGTCACCCAGCACGCGGTGGTGCTCTACATGAAGGGCACGCCGCAGTTTCCGCAATGCGGCTTCTCTGCCATGGCGATCCAGGTGCTGCAGGCGAGCGGGGTGAAGGAGTTGTTCACGGTGAACGTGCTCGAGAATGCCGAGATCCGGCAGGGGATCAAGCAGTTCGCCAACTGGCCGACGATCCCGCAGCTGTACATCGGCGGCGAATTCGTCGGCGGCAGCGACATCATGCGCGAGATGTTCGAGAGCGGTGAGCTGAAGAAGGTCCTAGAGGCCACGAAGCAGCAGGCCTAGCGTCGAGCACACCTGCGCGAGGTAGCCGCAGCCTCGAGCGCCGCTCGCGTCACCGCGTCAGGCTTTCCTTTTCGCGCCGAGCCGCGCGCGCGCGCGCCGCACGGCCGCGCGCACCTGCGCCGGCGCGGTGCCGCCGATATGGTTGCGGCTCGCCACCGAGCCTTCGGGCGTGAGGAAGCGGTACACGTCGCGGCCGACTTGCGGTGCGTGGCGCTGCAGTGCTTTCAGCGGCAGTGCCGAGAGGTCGCGGCCGCTCGCCTCGGCCTCGCGCACTGCGCGCGCGACCGCCTCGTGCGCGTCGCGAAACGGCACCCCCTTGCGCACCAGGTAGTCGGCCAGGTCGGTCGCGGTCGAAAAACCCTGCAGGGTCGCCTCACGCATCGCTTGAGGCAGGGGCTCGAGCCCCGCGACCAGGTCGGCGAACACCGCGAGCGAGTCCTTCAGCGTGTCGACCGCGTCGAACAGCGGCTCCTTGTCTTCCTGGTTGTCCTTGTTGTAGGCCAGCGGCTGCGCTTTCATCAGCGTGAGCAGCGCGACCAGGTGCCCGAACACGCGCCCGCTCTTGCCGCGCACGAGCTCAGGCACGTCCGGGTTCCTCTTCTGCGGCATGATCGACGAGCCGGTGCAGAACCGGTCGGGCAGGTGCACGAAGCCGAAGCGCGGACTGGCCCACAGCACCAACTCCTCGGCCAGGCGCGACAGGTGCACCATCGCGAGCGAGGCGCAAGCGCAGAACTCGATCGCGAAATCGCGGTCCGACACGGCGTCGAGCGAGTTCTCGCATACCCCGTCGAAGCCGAGCTCGCGCGCCACGCGCGCGCGATCGATCGGGAACGTGGTGCCCGCGAGGGCCGCGGCGCCGAGCGGCAGCCGGTTGAGACGGCGGCGGCAGTCCGCCAGCCGGTCGCGGTCGCGCTCGAACATCTCGAAGTAGGCGAGCAGGTGGTGGCCGAAGGTCACGGGCTGCGCGACCTGCAGATGCGTGAAGCCCGGCATCACCACCGCGGCGTGGCGCCCGGCCTGATCGATCAGGGCGCGCTCGAGCGTGGCCAGCTGCCGGTCGATGGCGTCGATCTCGGCGCGCAGCCACAGCCGGATGTCGGTCGCGACCTGGTCGTTGCGCGAGCGCGCGGTATGAAGGCGCTTGCCGGCTTCGCCTACCAGCGCGGTGAGCCGGCGCTCGATGTTCAGATGGACGTCCTCGGCCTCGAGCGACCACTCGAAGGTCCCGGATTCGATCTCGCGCCGCACTTTGGCCAGCCCGCGCTCGATCGCGTCCAGGTCGGACCGGGCGATGATGCCGCGCGCCGCCAGCATGCGGGCGTGGGCGAGCGAGCCGTCTATGTCGTAGGGCGCCAGGCGCCGGTCGAAGGATACCGACGCGGTGAAGCGCTTGACGAGCTCGTCGACCGGCTCGGCGAAGCGGCCCGACCACGGCTTCGCCGAAGCCGTGGCGCGGCGTTTTTTATTGCGGCGGGCTCGAGGCGGCCGCTTGGAGGCGGGTGGGGCCATGGGGCATACTGGGATCACGCGGCGCGGCGATGGCAAGTATAAGACAAAACGTTTACCCGGACGCCCTTCCCGACTTTCGCAACCTGGGCGTCATCGCACGCGTCCTGGTCGGGGTGAACATACTCGCGCTTGCCGCGGCGCTCTACTCGGCGTCCTCCTGGCCACAGGTCATCGAACAGTCCATCGCCGCGGCCGCGTATCTCGAGCCGCTGCTGCTGGCCGGCGTGGTGCTGCTGTATGCCTGCGCGCCGCTGCTCGCGCGCCTGCCGTACTGGCCGGGCTGCGCTGCCGTGCTCGGGCTGGTGCTGCTGCTCGCCGCGGGATCGCATCTGTGGTGGCTCGGCGCTGCCGGCGTGCTGCGCACGCTCGTTCTCGCCGCGCTGGTGGTGACGTTTCTGCTCGGCTACCTGCGCCTGCTCGCCAAGGCCTATTCGCCTGCGCTTGCGGAGGCGAGGCTGCAGGCGCTGCAGGCGCGCATCCGGCCCCACTTCCTGTTCAACAGCCTGAACGCGGTGCTGGCGCTGATCCGGCGCGATCCCAAGCGCGCTGAGCGCACGCTCGAGGACCTCGCCGACCTGTTCCGCACCCTGATGTCCGACGGTCGCCAGTTCGTACGCCTGGCCGACGAGATCGCGCTGCTCGAGCGCTACGCCAGCATCGAGCAGCTGCGCCTGGGCGAGCGGCTGCGCGTGGTGTGGGAGCTCGACACCGCGCCGCCGGACGCGCTGCTGCCGCCGCTGCTGCTGCAACCGCTGCTGGAGAACGCGATCTACCACGGGGTTGAGCCCGGCACCGGCACGGGCGAGGTGCTGGTGCGCATCGAGCTGCGCGGGCCGCGCGTTCTGGCGCGGGTCGAAAACCCCTACTACCCGGAGCACCAGCACCGCGCCGGCAACCGCATGGCGCAGGCCAACATCCGCGAGCGCCTGCAGCTGTTCTTCGACGCCGAGGCCAGCCTCGAGGCCGGCGTGCGCGACGGCCGCTACGTGGTGCAGATCGAGCTTCCCTACCGTTCGCGCGAGGCGCGGCGCCCATGACCGAGCTCGCCGTGTTTATCGCCGACGACGAGGCGCCCGCGCGCGGCCGTTTGCGCGAGCTGCTGGACGACATCGCGCAGGAAATTCCAACCCGCGTCGTGGGCGAGGCGCGCAACGGGCTCGAGGCGGTCGACCTGTTGCCCGCAAGCGGCGCGCAGGTACTTCTGCTCGACATCCAGATGCCGGGAATGGGAGGACTCGAGGTGGCGCGCCACCTCGCGCGCCTGCCGCAGGCGCCCGCGGTGGTGTTCGTCACGGCACACGATCGCCACGCGGTCGAGGCGTTCGAGC
>DAHVFK010000316.1 GCA_027317055.1 Betaproteobacteria bacterium
GTTCTGGTACAGCTGGAAGCTGACCCTGGTCGCGCTCGCGGTGCTGCTCGCGATCGTGGTCCTGAGTGTCGCGGTGACGCCGCTGTTCCGCGCCCGGCTCAACCACCAGTTCCTGACCGGCGCGCGCAACACCGCCTTCGTCACCGAGTACGTCTCGGGCATGGCAACCGTCAAGTCGCTGCAGATGGAGCCGGTGCTGGAGGAGCGCTACGGCGGCCTGCTGGCACAGTACCTCGCCGCGGGCTTCCAGACCCGCAGCCTCGCCAACTCGTACAACGTCGCCGCCAACGCGCTCGAGCAGCTGATGACCCTGGGCATCCTGGTGTTCGGCGCGCTGCTGGTGATGGACAGCGCGACGCTTGCCGCCCTGGGCGGCGCCACCTTCACCATCGGCATGCTGGTCGCGTTCCAGATGTTCGCCAGCCGTTTGTCGCAGCCGATGCTGCGCCTAGTCGGCCTGTGGCAGCAGTTCCAGCAGGCCGAGATCGCGGTGCGCCGCCTGGGCGACATCATGGACATGCCCACCGAGCCGCACGCACTCATCCCGCAACGCGAACGATCGACCGCGCGGGGCGCGGTGGGGCCCGACGCGAGGACCGGGCGGATCGAATTCCAGTCGGTGTCGTTCCGCTACTCCGACAAGTACCCCTGGCTTCTGCGCAACCTCAACCTCGTCATCAAGCCCGGCCAGCTCACCGTGCTCGTGGGCCCCAGCGGCTGCGGCAAGAGCACCCTCGCCAAGCTCCTGCTCGGCTTCTACCCGCCCACCGACGGCCGCATCATGATGGAAGGTCAGGACACTCGCAGCATGAGCGCCAACGAGCTGCGCGCCGCCTTCGGCGTCGTGCCGCAGGAGACCACCCTCTTCTCCGGCAGCGTCTACGACAACCTGCAGATGGCCAACCCGCAGGCCGGCTTCGCCAAGATCGCCGAGGCCTGCCGCATGGCCGAGATCCACGAATTCATCGAAGCCCTGCCTCAGGGCTACCAGACCCCGCTCGGCGAGCACGGCGTCGGCCTCTCCGGCGGCCAGCGCCAGCGCATCGCCATCGCGCGCGCCATCCTCAAGAACCCGCGCGTGCTTATCTTCGACGAAGCCACCAGCAATCTCGACGCTCCCACCGCCGAGAGCTTCGCGCAGACGGTAAACCAATTGAAGGGCAAGGTCACCATGCTCTTCATCGCTCACCACCTCCCGCGCGGCCTGAAGGTGGACGAAGTGCTCCAGTTCGGCGGCGGCGGCGTGACGAGCCTGCGCGGGCTCGACGAGGGACGGCACCAGCCGTGATGCACGCGCACGCCGATCCGCGCGAATTCCAGCCCGGCCTGGTGCGGCTGCAGGAGCTGCCGCCCAGCCCGCTCGGGCGGCGCATGCTGTGGGCGCTGCTCCTGTTCCTCGCCGGGCTGCTCGCCTGGGCAGTGTTCGGCCGGCTCGACATCGTGGCCGTGGCCGAGGGCCGCCTGGTGCCCGACACCTACCTCAAGATCGTGCAGCCGACCGACGCCGGGGTGGTGAAGGAGATCCTGGTGCGGGAAGGCGAGCTGGTGCGCGAAGGCCAGATCCTGATGCGCATGGACGCCGCGCTGTCGGACTCGGACCTCAAAATCCTCGCCACCGACTTCCAGAACAAGCGCCTGTCGCTGCGCCGCATCGACGCGCAACTCGCGGGCACCCCGCTCACGCATCGCACCGGCGACCCGCCCGAGCTGTTCGCCCAGGTGCAGGCGCAGTACCTCGCCAACCGCCAGGCCTACCAGAGCGCGCTGGCGCAGGAGCGGGCGCTGCTCGCCAAGGCCAGGAGCGACCGGGTCGCCGCCGAGGCGATCAAGAAGAAGCTCGCCCAGGTGCTGCCCTACTACCGCGAGCAGGAGGCGGCCTACGCCAAGCTCGAAAAGGGCGGCTTCGCCGGGCGGCTGATGTTTACCGACAAGCAGCGCGAGAGGATCGAGAAGGAGCAGGACCTGCGCGCGCAGGAGGCGGTGATCGTCTCGGCCGCGGCCACCATCGCACAGGAGGAACGCAAAATCGCCCAGATCACCGCCGACTACCGGCGCCAGCTGCAGACCGAGCGCATCGACGTCGCCAACCAGTTCGAGCGCGCGGGCGAGGACCTCGCCAAGCAGGAGCACCGCCACGGCTACCTCGAGCTGCGCGCGCCGCAGGACGGCCTGGTCAAGGACCTCGCCACCCACACCGTCGGCACCGTGGCGAGCCCCGGCACCATCCTCATGACCTTGGTGCCCAGGGACGAGAACCTGCGCGCCGAGGTCTGGGTCAAGAACGAGGACATCGGCTTCGTGCGCGAAGCGCAGCCCGTGAAGGTCAAGCTCGCCGCGTTCAGCTTCCAGAAGTACGGCATGCTCGAAGGCACCGTGGCGCAAGTCGGCGCCGACGCCGCCGAGCAGGGCGCCACCGCATCAAGCAGCGCGCCCGCCGCCCCCAAGTCGCCCGCCGAGCAGCTCGCCTACCGCACCCTGGTCAACCTCAAGACCCAGACCCTCGACGCCGGCGGCGTCGAGTACCGCCTCTCGCCCGGCATGCAGGTCAACGCCGAAATCCACCTCGGCACCCGCACCGTACTCGAATACCTCCTCTCGCCGGTGCAAAAGGCCTTCCAGGAGGCGGGCCGGGAGAGATAGAAAACGTGGTCTGACCCCGATTTCTAAAACGGGGTCAGACCACGTTTTACGCGGGGACGGAGATCTCGATCAGGTTGAGGTCAGGGTCGCGCACGTAGACGGAACGGATCGGGCCGGTGGCGCCGGTTTTCATCACCGGGCCTTCGATGATCGGCACGCGGCCCGCCTTGAGCTTGGCGATCACCTCGTCGAGCGGCACCGCGGCGATGAAGCACAGGTCGAGCGTGCCGGGCGCGGCGACGTGCGCGCGCGGGGTGAATTCCTTGCCCCACTCGTGGAGGTTGATCTTCTGGTTGCCGTATTTCAGTGCCTGGCGCGTTTCGTTGGGCGTTCGGAACGACTCCAGCTTCATTCCTAACACGTCGCGGTAGAAGCGGATGCAGCCCTCGGGGTCGCGAGTGGTGAGGACGATGTGGTCGAGGTGGTCGATCATAGGATTCCCTTCGCGCGCAGCGCGTCGATCTCGGCCTGCGCGTAGCCGACCTCGCGCAGCACTTCGTCGGTGTGCTCGCCGAGCTTCGGCGCCGGACTGCGAATCGCGCCAGGCGTTTGCGAGAGCTTGGGCACCACGCCGGGCTGCTTGAGCGGCTCGCCGTCGCCGGCGACGCCCTCCACCAGCATTCCGCGCGCGGCGTAGTGCGGGTCGGCGGCGATGTCAGCCGCGCTGTAGATGCGCCCGGCAGGGACTTCGGCCTGTTCCATTTTCTGAAGTACTTCTTGTTGTGAGAAACGAGACGTCCACTCCGCAATCGCGTCGTCTATTCTTTTCATCTGCGCGGCGCGGCCGTCGTTCTTCGCCAGCGCCGGGTCGTCGCGCAGGTCCTCGCGCCCGATCGCGCTCATGAGGCGCCGGTAGAGGCTGTCGGCGTTGCCGGCGATGAGGACGTAGCTGCCGTCTTTGCAGGGGTAGAGGTTCGACGGCGCGATGCCCGGCAGGCTCGAGCCCGAGCGCTCGCGCACCACGCCTTGCGCGTCGTATTCCGGCAAGAGGCTTTCCATCACGTTGAACACCGACTCGTACAGCGCGACGTCGATCACCTGCCCGCCGCCGCCCGCCTGGATGTGGCGCAGCGCGAGCAGCGCGCCGATCACGCCGTGCAGCGAGGCGAGCGTGTCGCCGATGGAGAGATTCGGGCGCACCGGCGGCCGGTCGGGATAACCGGTGACGTAACGCAACCCCCCCACGGCTTCGGCGATCGCGGCGAAGCCCGGTCGGTCGCGGTACGGCCCGCTCTGGCCGTAGCCCGAAATGCGCACCATGACGAGCTTCGGGTTGGCCGCGGAGAGTCGGTCCCAGCAGATGTTCCAGCGCTCGAGTGCCCCGGGACGGAAGTTCTCGATCACAATATCGGAACGCGCGGCGAGGCGCCGCACCGCTTCCTGGCCCTCGGGCTGGCGCAGGTCGAGCGTGACCGAGCGCTTGTTGCGCGACTGCACCTGCCACCAGAGCGAGACGCCGTTTCTCATCCGGCGCCAGCGCCGCAATGGGTCGCCGTCGCCCGGCGGCTCGATCTTCACCACCTCGGCGCCGAAGTCGGCCAGCGTCTTGGCGCAGAACGGCCCGGCGATCAGGCTCCCCAGCTCGAGGACCCTGACCCCCACCAGCGGGCCGCTCATGCCTCGCGCCGCCTCAGCATCCTGAGCGGGTTGTACTCGAGCACGGTCTCGCCGCGCTGGTTAACCACCTTGTTGGCGAAGCGCACCAGTCCGCGGTCGCCCTTCGAGGTGAGGCGGTGCTCGGTCACCACGCACTCGACGTGAATCGTGTCGCCCACCGCGGTCGAGCGCTTGACGTCGAGCGTCGCATTCAGAAACGCGAGCCCGGTGTCCTGCATGGTCGGCAGCAGCAGCCC
>DAHVFK010000317.1 GCA_027317055.1 Betaproteobacteria bacterium
CGGCAAGCCCGACCGGCAGCGCGGCGAGATCGTGAAAGCCTTCGTCGTGCTCAAGCCCGGGTACGCGGACACGCCGGAGCTCGCCGTCGAGCTGCAGGAGCACGTCAAGCGCCTCACTGCGCCCTACAAGTACCCGCGCGAGATCGAGTTCGTCGCCGAGCTGCCCAAGAACGCCTCGGGCAAGCTGCTGCGCCGCGTCCTGCGCGGCGCCCGAATCTGACGGATTTCAGCCAGAATTCCGCCGCATTGGCAAAGTAGAATCGGGCCGATGGTTCGCCGCAGAAGGTACTGGCCCTACATCCGGATAGGGCTGCTCGCGCTTGCGCTCCTCGCGGCGGGCTATGTGCTTTACCTCGACCTCCGGGTGCGGCACGAGTTCGAGGGCCGGCGCTTCGCGCTGCCGGCGCGGATCTACGCCCGGCCGCTCGAGGTGCACGTCGGGCTCAAAGTGCCCGAGGACGACGTGGTGCGCGAGCTACGCGAGCTCGGCTACCGCGCGGTGGCGCGACCGGACGGATCGGGCTGGTACGTGCGCAACGGCGCCGAACTCGAGATCGCGGTGCGCCCGTTCGTGTTCTGGGACGGACCGCAGCCCGCCAGGCGGCTGCGGGTGAGCTTCGCCGAGGGCGCGGTCAGCGCGCTCGCCGACGCGCAGGGCGCCGAGGTCGCACTCGCGCGCCTGGAACCGGTGCCGATCGGCGGCATCTATCCCACCAACAACGAGGACCGCCTGCTGGTGCGGCTGAGCGAAGTGCCCAAGGTGCTGGTGAAGGAGCTGATCGCGGTCGAGGACCGCAACTTCTACAGCCATTGGGGCTTCGACCCGCGCGGCATCGCGCGCGCGCTGCTCAGCCTTCCCACCGGCCACGTCCAGGGCGGCAGCACCCTGACCCAGCAGCTGGTGAAGAATTTCTTCCTCAGCCCCGAGCGCACCCTGCGGCGCAAGGCGGTCGAGCTGGTGATGGCGGTGCTGCTCGAGCTCAACTACTCGAAGCAGGAGATCCTCGAGACCTACCTGAACGAGATCTACCTCGGCCAGGACCGCGACCGCGCGATCCACGGCGTAGGGCTCGCGGCGCAGTTCTACTTCGACAAGCCGGTGCAGAAGCTCACCGCCGCGGAGAGCGCGCTGCTCGTGGGTCTGGTGCGCGGCCCGGGCTACTACGATCCCTACCGCCACCCGCAGCGCGCGCTCGAGCGGCGCAACCTGGTGCTGCGCGAGACGCGCGACGAGGGCTCCATCAGCGCGGCCGAGTACCAGGCCGCGCGCGCGCGCGGCCTCGGGCTCAACCCCAGGCCCTCGACCGGCACCACGCCCTACCCGGCGTTCGTCGACCTGGTTCACCGCCAGCTGCGGCACGACTACGACGAGGACGATCTGCGCTCTGAGGGACTGCGCATCTTCAGCACGCTCGACCCGCGCGTACAGGCGGCCGCCGAGCACGCGCTCAGCGACCGGCTCGCCGCCTTCGACCGCCAGGGCCGTTTCGGCAAGCCGGGGCTGGAGGGCGCGGTGGTGGTGGCCGACCCGCAATCGGGCGAGGTGCAGGCGCTGGTCGGCGGGCGCGACCCGCGCTACCAGGGCTTCAACCGCGCGCTCGACGCCGAGCGCCAGATCGGATCGCTGTTCAAGCCCGCGATCTACCTTACCGCGCTGCAGGACCCGTCGCGCTACACGCTGACGACGATGCTGGACGACAGCAAGTTCGTCTGGCAGCCGCCCAACGCCGAGCCGTGGCGGCCGGAGAATTACGACAAGCAGTACCACGGCCAGGTGCCGCTGTACCTCGCGCTGGCGCATTCGTACAACGTCGCCGCGGCGCGCCTCGGCACCACGCTCGGCCTGGACAACGTGTTCGCCACCGCGCGCAAGCTCGGCATCGAGCGAGCGCTGCCGCCGTACCCCTCGACCCTGCTCGGCGCCGCAAACCTGACGCCGTTGGAAGTCACGCAGATGTACCAGACCATCGCCAGCGGAGGCTTCCGCTCGCCGCTGCACGCCATCCGCGACGTCACCACCGCGGACGGGCATCCGCTCAAGCGCTACCCGCTCGCGGTCGCACAGGCCTTCCCGCCCGACCCGATGTACCTGCTCACCGCCGGGCTGCAGGACGTGGTGCGCGAAGGCACCGCGCAGTCGCTCGCCAACTGGCTGCCGCCGCTCGGCGTGGCGGGCAAGACCGGCACCACCAACGAGCAGCGCGACGCCTGGTTCGCCGGCTTCACTGGCGCTCGCGTGTCCGTGGTCTGGGTCGGCTACGACGACAACCGCCCGGCGCGCCTGCTCGGGGCCACCGCCGCACTGCCGGTGTGGGGCCAAATGATGGCCGCGCTCGAGCCCGAGCCGGTCGCGTTTCCCCAGCCCGAGGACATCGAGCAGGCGACGATCGACCCGCAGAGCGGCCTGCTCGCCGACAGTTCCTGTCCCGGCGCGATCGAGCTGCCGTTCGTGAAAGGTTCGGCGCCGCAGGCGCGCGCGCCCTGCGCCGGCAACCCCGTGGTGGATAATGTGAAGGGCTTCTTCCAGCACTTGTTCGGACACTGAGCGCGCCATGAGACTGCTGCTTCTGTTCGCCGCCCTGCTCGCCGGCTGCGCCGCGACGCCGCCGGCGCAAACACCGCCGCCGCAGGGCTCCGCGCCGGTCGAAGCGGCGCCCCCGGCGTCGCTCGGCGTGCCCGCCGCGCCCGCGGCCGCCGCGCCGAACCCGGCCGTCGAGCGTCTGATGGCGAGCGCGCGCGCCGACGTCGCCGCGAGCCGCCTCGGCAGCGCCGAAGCGACTCTCGAGCGCGCGCTGCGCATCGCGCCGCGCGATGCCAGCCTGTGGCAGCAGCTGGCGCGCGTCCGGCTGCAGCAGGGCCAGTACCAGCAGGCCGAAAGCCTCGCGGCGCGCTCGAACACCTGGGCCGGCGGCGACAACGCGCTGCGGGCCGAGAACTGGAACCTGATCGCGCAGGCGCGCGACGCGCGCGGCGACAGCGAAGGCGCGCGCGCCGCGCAGCAGAACGCCGAGCGCTACAACCGCTGAGCGGCCGCGCCGATCAGGCGCGTGCTGCTCACCGCGGCGGCGGCGAGCGACACCACTGCCGCCGTGCCGAGCGCCCAGTAGGTCGCGTGCGCGCCGGCCAGGCCGAACATCAGCGCCACCAGTGCCGCGCCGGTGGTCTGGCCAAGCAGGCGCGCGGTGCCGAGCATGCCGCTCGCCCCGCCGCTCCTCTCCGACGGCGCCGAAGTGATGATGGCGCGGTTGTTGGGCGACTGGAACAGGCCGAAGCCGGCGCCGGCGAGCGCCATGCGCCAGGCGATATTCGCGTCGCCGGGAGAAGCCGGCAGCAGCGCGAGCAGGGCCAGACCGGCGGCGAACGCGCTCAGCCCCAGCGCGCCGAGGATCCCGGCCGAGTGCCGGTCGGCCAGCCGCCCGGCGATCGGCGCCATCACCGCCGCGGCCACCGGCCAGGGCGTCATCAGCAGGACGGTCGCCACCGCGTCGCGCCCGAGCACGTCCTGGAAGTAAAACGGGATCGAGACATAGGCCAGCATCTGCGCCGTGAACGAGCAAACGGAAGTGCCGATCGAAAGCGCGAACAGCGGAATCCGCAGCAGGTCGACCGGCAACAGCGGCGACGCCTGCGGCAGCTGGCGCAGCACCAGCGCGACGCCCGCCAGCGCGGCGCCGAGGAACGCGAGTCCCACCACCAGCGCGCCCTCGCCGTGGCCGACACTGTCGATGGCGACGATCAGCAGGCCGAAAAAGAGCGCGTTGAGCAGCGCCGAGAGATAGTCGAACCCACGCACCGCGTGCGGCGTGCGCGGCAGCCCGCGCCCCGCAATCAGGGTCGCGATGCCGATCGGCACGTTGACCGCGAACAGCCACGGCCAGGAGGCGACCGACAGGATTGCGGCCGCGACGGTCGGGCCGACCGCGGCCGAGACCGCCACCACCATGGCGATGATGCCGATGCCGCGCCCGAGCCGCGCGCGCGGATAGATGAAGCGCACCAGCGCCGCGTTGACGCTCATGATGCCGGCCGCGCCCACCCCCTGCACCACCCGCGCCAGCGTCAGCGCGAGCAGCGAGTCCGACAGCGCGCAGGCGAGCGACGAAAGGGTGAACACCGCCAATCCGATGCGGTAGATGCGGCGGTAGCCGACGATCTCGCCCAGCGAGGCGAGCGGCAGCATCAGCACCGTGATCACCAGCTGGAAGGCGTTTACCACCCAGACCGAATCGGCCGGGGTCGCGTTCAGGTCGCGCGCGATCGTCGGCAGCGCCACGTTGGCGATCGTGCCGTCGAGCACCGCCATCATGATCGCGAGCCCGATCGCGAACATTGCCCAGCGCCGCTGCGGCAGCGGCAGGCCGTCGGAAGCGTCCACGTTGCTAGGAACGGAGAACTTGCCCCGCCGCGGCGCCGGTGAGCGCGCCGCGCTCCCAGGTCGGTACTCCGTTGACGAGCGTCAGCTCGATCCCGGCCGAGCGCATCACCATGCG
>DAHVFK010000318.1 GCA_027317055.1 Betaproteobacteria bacterium
TCCTTGCTCGTGGTGCAGGGCTTGGAGATCTTCTTCAGCTCGTCGACCACGCCGGCCACGGCCTTGTCGATGCCGCGCTTGAGGTCCATCGGGTTCATGCCCGAGGTGACGTACTTCATGCCCTCGCGCACGATCGCCTGCGCCAGCACGGTCGCGGTGGTGGTGCCGTCGCCCGCGACATCCGAGGTCTTGGAGGCGACTTCCTTCACCATCTGCGCGCCCATGTTCTCGAACTTGTCCTTCAGTTCGATTTCCTTGGCGACCGAGACGCCGTCCTTGGTGATGGTCGGCGCGCCGTACGAACGATCGAGCACCACGTTGCGGCCCCTGGGCCCGAGCGTGATCTTGACCGCATCGGCCAGAACGTTCAGTCCGCGAACCATCCGGGTCCGCGCACCTTCGTGGAAAAGCACTTCTTTGGCAGACATTTGGTTCTCCTGGTGTCTATCAGTGTCTATCGCTGTCTTTGCGGGCTGCCCGAATCAGGCACCCTCGACTACGCCCATGATGTCTTCTTCGCGCATCACGAGAAGCTCGTCGCCCTTCACCCTCACCGTCTGGCCCGAGTACTTGCCGAACAGCACCCGATCGCCGACGTGGATGTCGATTGGGATGAGCTTGCCCTCGTCGCTGCGCTTGCCCTTGCCGACGGCGACGACTTCGCCCTGGTCCGGCTTCTCGGCCGCGGTATCCGGAATGACCAGGCCGGAGGCGGTCTTCTTCTCCTGGTCGAGCCGCTTGACGATCACGCGATCATGCAGGGGACGGATTTTCATATTCAGATACCTCCTAGAGATTGCCCGGTTCGACAAACTGCAGAACCTAGGCGAAGTTCACGGTCTGTTGCGCGAGCGGCAATGGGGTGGGCGAGAGCTCGAGGCGGATTTCATTGAGCTTCTTCGCGTTCACGGCCTGGGCGCGGCATGTCCTGGCATCCGCTGCCCAATAGTGTGTAAGTGGGGGCATCTGCCCGACAATCAAGGCTGCGAGCGAAAAGGATTCGTGCTGCGGGCCGGGGCCACGGCGCACGCGGCCTGCCTTCGAAATCGGGGTCTGTCCCCGGTTTTCGGGGCGGCTATCATGTGCGCGGGAGGAGCGATGGCGTATTCGATCGAGACGGTGCGGGTGAAGGACAGCCCGATGGAAGTGTTCCTGTTCGCCCCTGCGGGGGCGGGGCCGAACCCGGGGATCGTGCTCGCGCAGCACATCCCGGTCGGGCACACGGGGGTGGAGAACGACACGGTGACGCTCGCCACCGCCGAGCGCTACGCCGAGAACGGCTACGCGGTGGCGGTGCCGTTCATTTTCCACTGGTGGCCGAAGGCGGCCGAGATGCAGCAAAAGCGCGACGAGTTCCGCGACGACTGGACCGAGCTCGACCTGAAGGCGGCGTTCGACCTGCTGGCGAAGCAGCCCGGGGTGGACGCGAAGCGCATCGCGATCGTCGGGCACTGCTGGGGCGGGCGGGTGGCCTGGCTCGGGGCGGGCACCGATCCACGCTACGCGGCGTGCGCGGTGTTCTACGGCGGGCGGGTGAAGCTCGCGATGGGGCCGGGCACGCCGCCCGCGATCGAGCTCGCGCCGAAATTCCGCTGCCCAGTGATCGGGTTTTTCGGCAACGAGGACACCAACCCGGCGCCGGCGGACGTGGACGACTACGACGCGGCGCTCACGCGCGCGGGGGTGAAGCACAGCTTCCACAGCTACGACGGCGCGGGGCACGCGTTCCAGTCGTTCAACAACCCGGAGCGCTACCGGCCGCAGGCGAGCGAGGACGCGTGGCAGAAGGTGCTCGCGTTCCTGTATAAGAACTTGCGCTAGAAAACCGGGGACAGACCCCGATTTCCAAAAGCAGGAAATCGGGGTCTGTCCCCTGTCGCCCATCGACGACAGCTGATCTATTGCGCGCGATGGTGCAGAATGCAAGCAAGGGGTCGTTGCATTTCAGGAGTGTCGTGATGAATTCGTATCCTGCGCTGAACCCTCTCGCGACGATGTGCATTCGCGAAGCCGCCGAGGAAGTTCGCGACGTCACCAGTCTCAGGGCGCTCGGCCTCGTGCTCGACAAGATGGAGCTGCGCCGCACGGGGTTCGTCACCGGCGATGTCCCGCTGTACGAGATCCGCGCCTTCATCGACAGACGGATCGCCGAAATGAAAGGCCCCGCCTAAGGCGGGGCCGTTATGCCCGACTACGTCGGGCGGCGCCGTATCGGCGCTTTCATCCCGGGGCGGATGCCCCGGCTGGGCCTGGCTGCCGCCGCGGCCTTGCGGCCGCGGTGCCGAGGGCACGGTACCCGAACACTTCGTCCGGGATCCCGGTTTGCCGGTCTCACGGCCGCCCTAACAGGCTCACTTGCAAGATAGCACCGCCAGCGAATAAATCAAGCCGCATCCTTGACTGCAGTCAGCTTTTGCTGACATCGACCGTAAGGATGAAACAGTGCGATACAAAATATTTCGGCGCGTCGATGCGCCGCCGCGATGGCGCGCGCCTACAATCTTGCCGCCCTCATTTCCCCACGGGAGCGTGTATGTCGGCGATAGTCGGTCTGGCGATGGTGTTCGCGGCGATCCTGGTCGGCCGCGTGGCGAAAATCGGCATCCCGATGCAGCCCCCGCCCTGGTGGGGGACCGACAACATGAGCGCGTTCATCATCTCGCCCGGCATCGTCACGCTGTTCGCGGGCGGCGTGGCCGCGCTCGGCTCGTGGCTGCTGGGCGGCGACTGGCGCGCGACCAACCTGGTCACCGTCATCAGCCTCGCCGCGGTGGTCGCGGCCTACGTCGCGCTCGCGCGCCTGGTGCGCGCCTGGGCGCAGAGCGTGCGCCCGTCGGCCGAGGTGGTGCAGCTCGCGCCGGGCGCGGCGGACAACGATCCGCGCCGGCCGCCGGGCATGACGCCGATGAAGAAGGCCGCCTAGGCCGGCAGGCGCTGCGTTCAGGCGCGCTCGTCGGCGCGCAGAAGCCGCGCGCGGTTCTTCGGGTCGTTCGGGTCGTAGCGTACGGACACCTTCTCGCCCCGTTCGGGCACCAGCACCTGCAGGCAGGCGGCGATCTCGGTGCGCAGCACCGGCTCGGCCGCGCCTCTGGGCGTGAAGCGGTAGCGCACGCGGTAGGCGGTGCCCTCGGGCCAGACGTCGAGCACCTCGCCCTCGGCGAGCTCGCCTTCGGCGTCCAGGCGCGCGCGCTCCCAGCGCGCGCGGCGCGCCGCCTGAAAGGCGGCCCAGACCGCGATCACGGCCAGGATGGCGATGACGAGCGTGGCGTTGTCCATGCGAACTGTCCTGCGCCCAGTCTACCGCCGCGCGCGGCGCTCCATGGGAAGGAGGGCGTGGAAGGTGAAGCGGTGCACCGGGGTTTCGATTCCGGCCTCGGCGCCGAAGCGCACGATGGCGCCGTTCCAGGCGTCGAGCTCGGAGGGGCGCCCGGCCATGATGTCGCGCTGCATCGAGGCGGTCGCGCCCTCGGGCAGGCCGTCGTAGTAGCGCCACAGCTCGCCCTTCAGGTCGGCGCTCATGGCGTGGCCGCGCGCGGCGCCGACCGCGATGCCCTCGTCCATCGCGCGGTCGATCATGGCGCGCGTCTCGGGGTATTTGCGCAACTCGCCCATCGGGCTGCGCGCGAGCGCGCCCAGCCCGGCCCACGAACTGACGGTGACGAGCTTCTTCCACAGCGCGGCGCGGATGTCGCCGCTCATCGTCGCGTCGATCCCGGCGCGCGCAAAGGTCTCGCACAGCTCGCGCGTGCGCGCCGAGCGCGCGCCGTCGAGCTCGCCGAGCTCGACGTAGGCACCCGCGCTCGCGTGCCGGATCACCCCCGGCGCCTCGATCAGGCTGAAGACCTTCGATACCCCGCCCAGCACGCGCTCAGGCCCGAGCACCGCGCCGAGCTGGTCGGCGGCCTCGACCCCGTTGAGAAACGGCAGCACGACCGTCTCGCTGCCGAGCAGCGGCCGCATCGCCTGCGCCGCCTCGCCCACCTGCCAGCTCTTGACCGCGACGATCACGCACTCGGCCTGGCCCAGCTCGCGCGGGTCGTCGCTTGCCTTGGGCTTGTCGAGGTGGATGTCGCCCAGGGCGCTCAGCACCTTGAGGCCGTCGCGGCGCATCGCCTCGAGCTGCGCGCCGCGGGCGACGAACGCGACCTCGTGCCCCGCCTTCGCCAGGCGCGCGCCGTAATAGCCGCCCAGCCCTCCGCTGCCGAAAATCGCGAAACGCATCAGAGCACCTTCTGGCCGAATTTCTTGAGCGCCTTGTCCGACAGCGTGAGCCCCAGGCCCGGAGCCTGGTTGAGCGTCAGCCAGCCATCGGCGATCTTCGGCGGGTTCTCGAACAGCTCGGCCTGCAGCGGATCGCGCTCGGGGTCGGTGAACGACTCGACGATCACGCCCGCGGGGCTGGCGGCGACGATGTGGCAGTGGATGAAGCAGTCGTGGTGCGGCGCGACCTGGACGTGGTTCAGCTCGCACAGGGCGGCGAG
>DAHVFK010000319.1 GCA_027317055.1 Betaproteobacteria bacterium
TCCTTGCATCTCGTAAGGCCGTGCGCAGGCGTGCGTTTGCAAACTATCCGGACCGATTCATCACTCATACCGCCGCGGGTGAGCTCGGTGCCTTGCAGGCTCAGCTGTCGCGGCAGCGTGGGCAGCTACCCGTGCGTAAATTGCTAGCGAGGGCGCCGACCGCGGTCCAGAAGCTGAAGCCTTGTTTCATGATGAGCCCGCTCGCCGTGAGTCAGCATCTTGACCGCGGCCTAGCGTCGAATCGTATCACGTTCGATACCGTTGTCTTCGATGAGGCCTCGCAGGTCTTTCCCGAAGATGCAATCCCAGCGATCGCGCGAGCAAGCCAGGTCGTCGTAGTGGGAGACCAGAAGCAGCTCCCGCCGACTTCGTTCTTCCGAAAGCTGGAGGGCGACGAAGAAGTGTACGGCGCGGAAGACCCTGAAGATGACAGCAATTCTCTAGCCGGTCGGGAAAGCATCCTAGGAGCGATGCTAGGGACGATGGCTGGGGCGCACCAGCGCTACCTCGACGTTCACTACCGCAGTCGCCACGAGGATCTCATTCGGTTTTCAAACACACGCTTCTACGACGACCGACTGCTTTGCTTCCCCTCGCCTGCGAGAGCGAGCGAAGCTTTGGGTGTGCACTCAATCTATGTCCCCGACGGCCGTTATGACGCCGGAGGCTCAAGAACGAACCAATCCGAAGCACTGCGCGTCGTGGACAAGGTGTTCGAGCTGATGCGCACTCGGCCAACGGATGAGACTGTGGGCGTGGTGGCGTTGTCGCGCGCCCAAGCGGGACTCATCGAGAGCCTCATTGAACAGCGGCAAATGCTTGAACGTGACCTTGACGAACACTTCAGCGAGGTCGGGAGCGAGCGGTTCTTTGTCAAGAACCTTGAAAACGTCCAAGGAGACGAGCGCGACCATATCATCCTTTCGATCGGTTATGGCCCGATCGTCAAGGACGGAACGGTTCCGCAGCGCTTCGGGCCCATCAACAACGACTCGGGCGGCGATCCCAGCTACGGCCAGCGGCGCTTGAACGTCGCCATCACACGCTCCCGGCGAAGCTTCACCGTCGTCCACTCCATGCTTCCGAACCAAATCACCGCCACATCTCGCGGCGCCCGGACCTTGCGCAACTTCCTTGAGTTCGCAATGAACCCGCAGACGGCGCTTGCCGCTGCTCAATCGTTCGACCCGAGCGCCGAAGTGGAGTCAACGTTCGAAGATGCGGTTGCGCGCGCCCTGAGACTTCGTGGGTATGAAGTGCAGCCCCAGGTTGGCGTCGCGGGGTACCGAATTGATCTCGGCGTCTGGTCGAAGGAACACGACCGCTTCGCCTTGGGCGTCGAATGTGACGGTTGGACGTACCACTCCAGCCCTGCTGCTCGCGACCGCGACTGGCTGAGGCAGCAAATCCTTGAGGAGCTTGGTTGGCACATCCATCGAGTGTGGTCCACGGCGTGGGCCCGCGACCCCGCTGCCGAGCTAGAACGCATTGAGACCGCGCTAAACGAGACAGCACTTAGCACAGCCGAACCAACGCTCGCTGCCAAGGAATTGCCTGTACAAAGGCCTCCGGATGAAGGCGAGGATGAGACACGCGCGTCGGCCGGACGTGGTCGTCACATCTTCCCGGCGTACGAGGGGGCAAGGCTGGGTAGGAAAGGTGGCGAACTCAAGCTCACCCCTCTGAAGATCCTTGAGCCATTGATTATGGAAATCCTCAACAGCGAAGGGCCAGTCAAAGGGGAGGCTATCGTCGCGCGCCTGCGCGAAGCATTCGGGAGCAAGGCTACCGATCCAGCCCGTCAGACGATTTTCGCCGCGGTGCACGACCTCGTCGAGACCGCCGCGGTCGAGTGCCTTGGCGAAGCGGTGGATGAGGACGCCTTCTATGTCCTCCCGGAGCAACAAATTGTTCCCCGCCGCCATAGCGCCGAAATCGTTCGACGGTCGGATGAGATTGCGGACGTGGAATTGGAGGCTGGTGCGGAAATGGTCGCCTCAGTGCTCGGCGCTTCGGCGCTAGCGGAACTCGCCGGCGAGACGGGCCGACAGTTCGGCTTTGGGCGCGTGCCGTCCGAGCTCACCTCGCGACTACAGAGGGCCATCGAACGGCTCATAGCTGACGGCGCGCTCCAGCGCGACAATGACGGGCTCGTGGCGCCCGTTGCCGACGGCGGCCCGTCGAACCGACTTTGACATATTCGAATTTGGCTTCTGAATCACGATTGTGCACGTGGACGATCCACACATCGTGCCGCAGTTGAGCACGAGACCCCGCAAGTTCAGAATCTGCCGCGCGATTGACGTGATCTCGGGCGAGACCGGACGAGCACCCTTGTCCCAAGAACGGTCGCTTGTCGAGAGCAAGGGTGAGGCTCCCGCTCACAGTGCGGGCCTCCGCAGACGGTGGCCTCCGACCGCATCCGGCCCCTGGGGTGGGCACTTCTGGATCTCGGCCTTAGCAGTCAGTGGCCGTGGCAACCGCGATTACTGACTGCTAGGCGCCCGGTGTACGATGTCACCGTCCACAAGAAGTGCACGTCCTCGTCGTCAGCCAGACCGTTCTAGGAGGCATCGATGCCAAAAACGCGAATACCGGAATACCTCACAAGTCACGTTCTGGCCGGAGACCGAATTGTCCTCGCGCTGGATCGCGAAGAGGGAGAACTTGCGCGCGGCCTCCATGGCCATGGCCGGAGGGCCGTTACCCTTGTCAAGGAAGGCGGACTTACCGTCGTGCTTTTGGCCATGGAAGCCGGTAACACCCTCGCCGAACACGCCGCCGTGGGCCCAACCACTGTTTTGGTGCTCCGCGGAATCCTCCACGTTAACCTCGGTGACGAAGCCTTTGTCCTTCGGCAGCACGAGATGATTGCGTTTGCACCGAACGTCCGACACGACGTCCGAGCTGAAGAGGACTCAACGCTCTTGATTAGCGTCGTGATGGAGATTCATGGGGACGAGCGACCAACACACTGAGCGACTGCCGGAATTGGACATTGAGCGCATGCTGGTGATCGAGCTGCCCTGCCAGGAGTGCGGTGGCGTCTTCCGCGTCTCCCTCGGTCAGATACTTCTGGCCCAGGAGGGCATGCGCGGAAAATGCAATGCGCTCGGGGCGCAGGAATGTCCCGGGCTCTTCTACGCCGACCTCATCAGCCAGGATTTGGCGCGCACCCTGGTGGATACCTGGCACCAGATACGACGACACACAGAAAATGCTGGTGGGCACCTTGTTCTTGTTCCCGAGGGGGACCGGGGGCCGGCTTAGTCCTGAGCTTGCGGCTCGCAAAACTGGGCCATGAGGAGTGCACGCTCAACGTCCAAGAGCGTGGTCAACGCAGCTGCGATGCTCTTCGCACGTCTATGTACTCGAACGGCCGCGCGTCTGTCATTCCCCATACTTTCATACTCAACACCCGCGAAGAGGATCGCACTGCCGAGTTGGTCATGATGACGAAGCAGGTGCTGCAACTGCGATATGAGCCAGGGATCTTGAGACTTTACCGAGTCGGCGAGGCTGCCTTCCGCTTCAATATTTGACCGGTGCTCGGCCAGACGCATGCGGAGCGCGGCGAGGTGAGCAGCAACCTCCGCGCCTGTGGGATTGTCGCGCCCGGCAGCATGTTCGTGAAGCGCGAGCCCGAGAAACCGTTCGGCGTCGAGTAACGCAAGGTGCACCTGCCCAGTCCGAGGAATGAGATTCAGGTCAACTTCTTTGAACACTCGTTGCCAGTTCGATGCGACCGTCGCATCGAACCTGCTTGAGTGCCTTCCGCCCATGCCGCTTATCGGTGTGAACGCGGGCGAGTCGCTTGCCGGAAAAGACTCAAAGCCGGCTTCTGTGACAGGGTCGTAGGCGTTACTCATTTGCAGCCACCGAGGGGCAGCGCAGCAGTGCGTGTCCGGTGTTCAGGGTACCCCATCCTCGCTCTCTCAGCGAGCGCCGAACTGAGCCGCCGATCGGTGATTGCCCGCCGGGGTCTCAGACTCGCCGGAATCGAGTTGGTGACCTGAGGCCTTTAGGCCACTCGCAATCAGTGTCGCGGCAGCGGTGGCGTGATGCCGCGCATCTGGCAGACGTCCTGTGACTCCACGTCGAACGCCCGGTTGAAGCGCGCCCGGTAGTTCTCCATGGCGATCGTGGCGACGAGCTCGACCATTTGCGCGTCGGAAAACCACTCGCGCGCGCTCCCGAATTGCTCGTCTGAGACGTCCGCTGGCGTCCGGGTCATCGCCTCGGCGAGATCGAGCGCGGCTCTCTCCGCGTCGCTGAAGAGTTCGCTCGTACGAAACGAATCGAGGGCGGCGATCTTCTCGTCGGAAGCCCCGGCGACACTGCTCCCGGCAGTGTTTGTATCCATTCAGAAGGGGCAGCCGACCATCTCCGCGGCTCGCAGGCAGACCAGGGAGCGCAGTTGGGCATCGAGCAGCCCGCTCTTCGCCGGCGCGGCACCGAGCGCCCGGCTGGCCTCGAGG
>DAHVFK010000031.1 GCA_027317055.1 Betaproteobacteria bacterium
GTTTCCGACAGTTGCTCCAGCGCTTCGACCCCGTCCTTGGCAGCGAGCACCTGGTAGCCCTCGCGCTCGAGCAGCCTGCCGGTGATCTTGCGCACGGTGAGCGAGTCGTCTACCACCATCACTTTCAATCGCGCCGCGGCGGGCGCGGGACCCTGCGTGGTGACGTGCGTCTGCTGCGGCCGCGGCCGCAGCACCAGCGCGACCGGGTTCAGTATCAGGACGATTTCGCCGCTTCCCAGCACCGTTACCCCCGCGACGCCGGGGACGCGTGCGAGCTGCGGCCCCAGGTCCTTCACCACGATTTCCTGATTGCCGATCATCTCGCCGACCAGTACCGCTGCGGCCTGCGCGCCCGAACGCAGCAGCAACACGGGTGAGTAGCGGCGTCCGGCATCGCCCTGCGCGGCCCGCGCTTCGCCCAGCAGCTCGTGCATGATCGCGAAAGGATAGTGGCGCCCCGCCCACTCCACATGTCCGGCCGCGCGTACCCGTTCGAGCTGCTCCGGGCGAAGCTGCTGCACCTGCTCGATCATGACCGCAGGCAGCGCATAGGCGCGCGCGCCCGCTTTGACGAGCACCGCCTGCGTCACCGCGGTGGTAAGCGGCAGACGGACGGTAAACCGCGTGCCGCGCCGCGGTGCCGACTCCAGCTCGATGCGCCCGCCCAGTCCGCCGACTTCGTCCTTCACCACGTCCATGCCGACGCCGCGTCCGGCAATCTCGGTCACCTCCTCGACGGTCGAGAAGCCAGGCACGAAAATGAGCTCTGCCAGGCGCTGCTCGCTGATCTGCTCCGCCGCGTCGATCAGTCCTCGCTGCAGCGCCTTATCGCGGATCTTGGCTAGGTCGAGGCCGGCTCCGTCGTCGGCGAGCGAGAGAACGATCTCGTTGCCCTCCTGGCGCACGTCCAGCCGTATCTCCCCCGCCTCTGGCTTTCCCGCGCCGGCGCGTTCTGCCGCCGGCTCGATGCCATGCGTGAGCGCGTTGCGCACCAGGTGCTCGAGCGGGCCGGTGATGCGCTCGAGCACGGAGCGATCGAGCTCGACGCTCGCGCCGCGCAGCTCGAGGTTGGCGCGCTTGCCGAGCTCGTTCGCGGTCTGCCGCACCAGCCGGTGCAGCCGCTCGGCCAGCGTCCCGAACGGAACCATGCGCACGCGCATCAGGTCCTGCTGCAGCTCCCGGTTGAGCCGCGCCTGCGCCGAGAGCGCGGCGTCGGTGTCGTCCACCATGCGCGTCAGGCTCTGCTGCACGGTCGAGACGTCGTTCACGCTCTCGGCCATCATGCGCGTCAGCTCCTGGAAGCGCGTGAAGCGGTCGAACTCGAGCGGATCGAACTCGCGCGCGGAGGACTCGGCCTCGCGCTCCCGGGCCTGCATCTGCATCTCGGCGTGGATCTCGATTTCGCGCAGCTGGCCCCGCAGCCGCAGCACGTTCTCAGTCAAGTCTGCGAGCGCGTTCTTGAGCACGCGCATTTCGACCTCGATTCGCGAGCGCGTGATCGCGACCTCGCCGGCCTCGTTGACCAGTTTCTCCAGCACCTCGGAGCGCACGCGCAGCATGCCGCGCGACGGCGCGCGCTTGGGCGGCGCCGCACCCGACGGGGTCGCCTCGACCTGCGGCGCCGGCGCCTTCTGCAGACCCTCGAGGAGCATGCCAAGACGATCGAAGGCGGCGTCCAGTTCGTCCAGCAGCTGAGGAGAGGCCCGCTCCAGCGCGGCGGCGTTCTCGACCCGCGCCTCCATGTTGTGGGTGAGCTCACCGACGCTCATCACCCCGGCCATGCGCGCACTGCCTTTGAGGGTGTGAAGCGCGCGCTGCAATGCCGTTGCGTGCTCCATCTTGGCCGGCTCCTTGCGCCAGGCGCGCAACAGCTCGCCGGCCTGCGGGGCAAGCTCCGCCGCCTCCTCGAGGAACAGCGGCAGCAGCTGGGCGTCGACGTCGTCGTCTACGCGGCGCCGGCGCCGCTCGGCCGACCCCTCGGCGGGCGGTGCGACGAGCGGCTCGGCGCGGCCGGGTAGCGCTTCCAGCGCCCGCGCGAGATCGTCCTCGGCCACGGGCGCGCGGCGCGCAGCCACTTCGGCGTGCATGTCGCGCAAGGCAGCGGCGCTGCGCACCAGCAACGCGACCTCGGTCGACCCCACCGGCGTGCCGCGGCTGCGCAAGCGCAGCAGTGCCCCTTCGAGCGCGTAGCCGAGCGCGTGCATCGGCTCCATCTGCACGGTGCCGCAGATGCCCGCCAGCGTATGCGCCGCGCGCACTAGGTCGTCGTGCACCGATCCCGACGTGGCGACGGCGGCGAGCTCGAGCTCCAGCGTTTTGAGGTGCTGCTGGGCCTCGTTCACGAACACCGCGTACAGCGAGGGCGACAGCATGGCCACGCCGACGGCCACCGGGGCCTCGCCGCGCCCGAGCCGCTCCGCGGCGGCGAGCAGGCCTTCCGCGTCGGGCTGCGGCTCGCCTCGTTGCAGCCGGCCGACCCAATCGGCAAAAGTCTCGCGCGCGAGCTCGATGACCTCGTGCAGCGCCGGGGTCGCAGCGCGCTCCTCGTGCAGCCACAGGTTGAGCAGCTGTTCGAGCGCCCACGCGGTGTCGGCCAGGCGTGCCAGACCCACCATGCGGCCGCTACCCTTCAGGGTGTGGAAAGCGCGCCGGATGGCGGCGAGCTCCGGCATCGCGCCCGGACGGGCGCGGCTCGCGGCGAGGTTTTCGGCGATCGCCGTCAGCACGCCGTCCGCCTCTTCGAGGAAGATCGCGAGCAACTCCTGGTCGAATGCCTCGTTGCTCGCCTTGAGCAGGCGCTGCGCATCCGGCGAGGCCGACTCGGAAGGAGGCGCTAACTGCGCGATGGACTTCGCCAACGGACTTTCACTCGCGAGACTCTCTGGCGCGTCGAGTTGCGAGAGCGCGTCGCGCGCGTGCGATCCGAGCGAGGCGTCCGCCACCAGCTGGGCATCGTCCTTGATTTCGCTCAGCTTGCCCCGCAGCCGCGTCCTGATCTCCTGGTCCTGTGGCGACTGGCGCAGGGCCTCGTATAGGGCCTGGATGTCGCGCCTCTTTTGCCTCAGCTCCTTCTCCACGCTCGGCGCCACGGCGGATTGCGCCGCGCCAACGGGCCGCATCGCCGCGGCGAAATCCGCCTTGCCGTGGCGCAGGGCATCGATGTAGAAGCCGAGGCCCGAGAGGATCTGCGCCACCGCCTCGAACTCCTCGAGCGCAGGGCGTGACGTCGCGCCCGCGAACGCGTGTATGCGCTCGGCGCAGCGCTCCAGTGCGCCCTGCGCCTCCTCCTCGCCCAGCAGCCCGAGCGCTCCGGAAACTTGATGAATTACGGGGTCGAGCGCCGAGAGCTCCCCCGCGCGGGTGGGGTCGCGGAAGTAGGTGTCCAGCGACTGCTCAATGCGGTGCAGGTTCGCCTGCATCTCCGCCAGGGCGCTGCCGAGCGCGAGCTTTCCCTGGGCGCGCTGCATCATTGCGTTGATCAGATCGGCGCCAGGCAGCTCGCCGGTCGCCTCGGCGTTGAACACCACCACCGCCAGGCGCGACAGCATGACCTTGACCTGCCGATCGAAATCGGACGGCAGCTTGCGATAGTCCTCCGCCGCGTTCTCCACCACCAACAGCGCGGTCGCGACTTCCATGGCCGCCGCATCGGACAGTCGCCTGGGTGCGGTTTCGAGGTCGGCCGCGACGCGCGCAATCTCGCGCGTAAGCGTCGCGAGGTCGAGGTTACCGAGCCGCCAGCCGTATTCCGCGACTGCACTTGCGTGTTGCGAAAACGCCGCAAGCGCGCTGTCGATGCCCGCAACGTACTTGTTCCAGGCCTCCTTCGCGTGCCCGATCGCCTCCCGCAGTGCCAATGCCATGGGCACGCGCTGCGAGATGTCGGGTTCCGCAGCATCCGAAGGAAGACTGCCATCGAGCCGGTAGGCCTGCCGCGCGGCGCGCGCCCGGGCGCTCGAGCGCTCCGGCTCGCCGCCGGCCTTGCCGCTGCACGCCAGCCAGTAGAGCACCTCGCGCTGCAACTGCTCCGCCACCGACGCAGACGCGCCATCGGCCATGCGCCGCAACTGCTGCTCGATGCGCGCCGCAATCTGGCGCAGCGCCGGTGCCGGCGCGATATCACCGTGCGCCAGCGCGTCGATCAGCGCGCCCGCGGTCCACCAGAACGCACGCTGCGGCGGCAGGGCCTGGGTCTCCTCCACGGCGTCCACCGCAGCTAGCATCTCGCCGAGCGCCGACCGGTCTTCGGCGTCGCGCAGCCACTTCACAAAGCCTCGCTGATAGCGCATACGCTGCGTACGCAGAAACGTCTCCGACTCTTCGTGGGGCAAGCGCAGTGCAGGGTGGTCGCGCTGCGGCGGCGCCAGAGAAAGATCGGGAAAGTACAGGTCCGCCTCCGACGGCGGCGGCGCACCGCGCGCCTCGAGCAGTGCCCGATACGCCGCAAACATGCGCAAGGGCTGATCGGCGGCACCGTCCAGCAGGTCGGCAAGATACTTTCCGATCGTACCTATCGCGCGCTCGAGTACCTGCACTGTCACCGTGTCGCCGCTCACCCTGCCAACCTGGAGGTCCGCGAGCAGCGCTTCGGTCTGCTCGAAGAATCTCGTTACGCCCTCGAGACCGACGATTTGCACCGCGCCACTCGCCTGGTGGAGGTGCCCCTCGCAGGCCTTCAGCTCGGCCTGCGCCTCGGACCTGCCGCCATAGGCCTGCAGCGCGGCTCGAGCGCGCTCGAGCGAAGAATCAATCTCGCTCTTCACCCAGCCTAGTGGACCTATGTCAAACGCGGCGCTCATCGTCCTGTCTGCGTGCAAAGCCTCCGGCTCAGAGCTTGAAGTTGGCAACCGAACCGCTCAAGCCACGTGCCAGGCCGGCAATCTGGCCAACCGAGGCCGCGGTCCGCTTGGTGCCCTCCGTCGTCTGCTCCGTGATGCCGAGGATGTTTCGCATGCTCACCGCGACCGCGCCGGCTGCCCTCGCCTGGCTCTGCGTGGTGCGCGAGATGTTTTCGATCAGCGCCGCCAGATTGCGCGATACCTCGCCGATCTCGGCCAGCGCCTGGCCGGCCGCGTCCGACAGCCGCGCGCCTTCGACCACACCCTGGGTACTCTTTTCCATCGCGCTTACCGCGTCCTGCGTATCGGTCTGAATCGTCTTGACGATCGCGCCGATCTGCTTGGTTGCCTCGCCCGAGCGCTCGGCGAGGCGCTGCACCTCTTCCGCCACCACCGTGAAGCCCCGCCCGGCCTCGCCGGCCGAAGCCGCCTGGATCGCGGCGTTCAGGGCCAGGACGTTGGTCTGTTCGGTGATGTCCGATATCAGCTCGACGATCTCGCCGATCTCCTGCGAGGATTCTCCCAGCCGTTTGATTCGCTTCGCCGTTTCCTGGATTTGATCGCGAATCTCGTTCATGCCCGTTATCGCGTTGTGCACCGCCTGCTGACCTTTCTCGGCTGCAGCAAGCGAGGCACGCGCCACGCCTGCGGACTCCGTGGCGCTCGCGGAGACCTGATTGATCGCGCGCGCCATGCCGAGCACCTGGGTACCGGTATTGCGGATCTCCTGCGACTGGCGTTCCGCCGCGGCCAGCAGTTGAGTGGACGTGTGCTGCGCGGACTCGGTCGCCGATGTCACCTGCGCGACGGCCGTATTGATCCTGCCCACCAGCGTGCGCAGCTCTTCTACCGCGAAGTTCACGGAATCGGCGATCGCTCCGGTAATCTCCTCCGTCACCGTGGCGTGCACCGTCAGGTCGCCCTCGGCGAACGGCTGCATCTCGTTCATCAGGCGCAGGATTGCCTCCTGATTCTGGTCGTTCTGACGCTTGACTGTCGCTTCCTGCGCTTCTGCCTGCTCGCGGCGCACACGCTCGTCCTGCACGAAGGCGTAGGCCATCAGCGCAAGAACGATCACCATCGCCACGACCAGCGCCGCTATCAGGTAGATCGTCTTGTCTCCGGCGAGGTTCGCCGCGTACTCGTTGGCCAGCCGCTCGCTTGAATCAAGCAGTTTCTCGGAGTCGCCGAACACGGAGTGCGCCGCGCGCTTGGCCGCCACCAGACGTTGCATGTTGCCAAGAATCGAGGCCACCGCCTCGCGATAGCCCTTGAACGCCTGGGCGAGCTCGTCCAGTTTGGCCGCGGTCTCTGCGTTGCGCGCCGCGGGCAGGCGCAACGTGGCGCTGCCGTTGCGCAGTCCCTCGAGCGTGGTGCGGAACACGTTGGTGTCCTTGCCGAGCAGGAACGCTACCTCCGGGTCGATCGTTTCGCCCGCCAGCAGCGCGTTCGCGTTCTTTGCCAGTCGCTGCGTCAACATCACCAGCTCCCCCGCGGCGGAGATCTCGCGCGTCGAGGCGCTGGAACGCAATTCGTTTGTCTGCACCTGCTCGGCGAGGTCGAGCAGTTGGGGGTTCGACTCGTTCACTCGGGCCACTGCGGTACCAAGGCCGATCAGGTTGGCCTGGTCGCGCAGCAGGATGCTCGCGTTGCGCTGGGTGCCCTGCCACTGCGAGGCCAGCGTCTGCAGCGCCGGGCGCGCACGCTCGGGGCTCGGCGGCACCGTCACGCCGCGGACTGTGCCGCCGTTTTGCAGCCGCTGCAGAATCTCGGCGAACGCGTCCCGGCTGGAGCGTACCTGCTTGAAGGCCTCCGGATTTCCCAGTAGGCCCTGCAGCGACGCCTTGCCCAGGCGCTGCGACAGCATGCGCAGCTGGCCGGCGTCCGCGATGTACTGCGCGCCGAACGTTGAGTCGCGGTAGTTGGCCCAGACGAAGTACGCGGTCGCAACCAGCAGCACCAGGAACAGCGGGAGCAATACGGTGAGCGGACGCCTGCGTTTGCCGAGTGCGCCGAAGATGTTCAGTTTCGATGCCATGAAGCCTCCGTCGTGCCGCGCTCAGTGCAGCGCGACGTCAAGAAAATCTCGCTGCGCGAGCAACTTCCCGCAATCGAGCTCGCGCCAGATTCGCCCTCCGCCGTCGCGCCATGCTTGCGCCGCCCACGGCGACGCACGGGCCGCGTCGTCGACCAGCTCGAGCTCGCTCAGGTTGCGCAGACCGGCAAGGCGGGTCACCAGCAGCGCGACGTTCACTCCGTGCGGCTGGCCGATGAGAAGCAGCCGGTTTTCCGTCCCGCGCGCCGTGGCCGCACCTCCGATGAAGGCCGCGAAGTCGGACACGCCGTACAGCAGGCCGCGGACATTGGCCACGCCGAGGAACCAGTCCTTGGTCAGCGGCACGTGCGAGACCTCTGGCACGGTAAGCACCTCGCCCGAGCTGTCCAGCCGCAGCAACCAGCGGCCGTCGCCTGCCTCGAACGAGAGGCGGGCGCTGGGTGCGGCTTCGCCGGCAGCCGCCTTCAGCCGGTTGACGAGGCTTTCCTGAAAATCCCTCAGACTGGCCCGCTTGGACACGCGCTCAGCCCAGCGCCGCGATCTTGGTCGCGAGCTCGTTGACGTTAACCGGCTTGACGACATAGTCCTTGGCACCCTGTCGCATGCCCCAGATACGATCGGTCTCCTGTGACTTCGAGGTGCACATGATCACCGGAATGTGCTTGGTGGCCTCGTCCCGGGTGATCTGGCGCGTGGCCTGGAAGCCGTTCGTCCCGGGCATCACCACGTCCATGATCACCAGGTCCGGAAGCTCCGAGCGCGCCTTGTCGACCGCCTGCTCGCCGCTTTCAGCCAGTACAACTTGATAACCGAGCCTGGACAGGCTCTCGAGCAGGAACTGGCGGTCGGTTGCCGAGTCGTCTGCAACCAGGATCTTCTTTACAGGCATGATGGATTCTCCGTAGTCCTTTAGTTGCTGCCGCCGCTCGCGGCCTGTGCGCCCACGCGCGCAGCCGCATGTGCGGCGACTGCCCCAATCAGGCTTTCTCTGGTGAATGGCTTGGTCAGGTATTCGTCGGAGCCGACCATGCGACCGCGCGCGCGGTCGAACAGGCCATCCTTCGACGACAGCATAACGACAGGGGTCGCCGCGAACCTGGCGTTCTTCTTGATCAGCGCACAGGTCTGGTAGCCGTCGAGGCGCGGCATCATGATGTCAACCAGCACCACATCGGGCTGATGGTCGGCAATCTTGGCAAGCGCGTCGAAACCGTCTTCGGCCAGGATTACCGTGCAGCCGGCCTGCAGCAGAAAGATCTCCGCGCTGCGGCGAATGGTGTTCGAATCATCGATCACCATGACCTTGATGCCGGCCAGTTCCGCCGTATCCATCTGCCAGGAGCCCCCGTGCGCCCGTCAGGACGAGCGTGAACCCGGGGCGCAGCGCGCCCACGGGTTGCAAAACAATGCAAAGCTAGACACTACGCTAATCAGGTGCGGCGTGACGCGCAAAAAATCACGCTGCGCTAAATTTCGACCATTTCGAAGTCTTCCTTGCGCGCGCCGCATTCGGGGCAGGTCCAGTTTATCGGAACGTCCTCCCAACGGGTGCCTGGAGCGATTCCTTCGTCGGGCAGTCCAGCGGCTTCGTCGTACACATAGCCGCATATCAGGCACATCCAGGTTCGGTACGGCTTTTCGTCTGGCATGGGGGCCGTGCAAGGTAGGTTAAAATGGGTCGGAATCTTAGCGTATTCCGCGGCGGCGCTTGATCGCCGCGCTTGCCCGCTGAGCGCGAGCTGCCCCGAATGCCCTCCCTACCGCCGATCGTGCTCACGTTCGCCGCGTCCGACCCTACCGGAGGCGCCGGGCTGCAGGCCGACCTGCTGACCCTTGCGAGCATGGGCTGCCATCCGCTGTCGGTGCTCACGGCGCTCACTGTGCAGGACACGCGCGGCGTTGAGGGCATGCTCGCAATCGACGCCGAGTGGGTCGCAGACCAGGCCCGCCGCCTGCTCGAGGATATGCCGGTTGCGGCATTCAAGCTCGGCGTTCTTGGATCGGTCGAGAATGTCACTGCAGTGGCCGAGATCGTGTCCGACTATCCCGATGTTCCGGTGATCCTCGATCCGATTCTCGCTTCGGGGCGCGGCGACGCGCTCGCCACCGACAACATGGTCGATGCGCTGCGCGAGCTGCTGGTGCCGCAGGCGTCCATCGTGACGCCAAACAGCATCGAGGCGAGGCGCCTGGCCGAAGAGGACGACGATGCGGAGGAGCCGGGGGTGGACGAGTCCGCCCGGCGCCTGCTGGCGCTGGGCTGCGAATACGTCCTCGTCACCGGAACGCACGAGGCGACGGTCGAGGTGATCAACAAGCTCTACGCCGCCCAGGGCGTAGTGCGCGAAGACCGCTGGCAGCGCCTGCCGGGCAGCTACCATGGCTCGGGCTGCACGCTCGCCTCGGCAATCGCCGCGGCGCTCGCCAACGGCCTGGAGATGGCCGAGGCGGTTCGCGAAGCGCAGGAGTACACTTGGCAGGCGCTCGCCGGGGGCTTTCGCCCCGGCATGGGGCAGCTACTGCCCGATCGCTTTTTCTGGGCGCGCGAGGTCGACGCAGAGCCCGAACAGGAAAAGCCATGAGGCTTGCCGGCCTGTATGCCATCACCCCCGACGCGGCGGACAGTCACGCGCTCATCGAGCGCGTGCGCTCGGCGATGCATGGCAGCGCGCCGCGTGGCTGGGCCGCATTGCAGTATCGCAACAAGCTCGCCGGCGCAGCGCAGCGCGCAGCCGAAGCACGCGCCCTGGCCGCGCTTTGCGCGGACCACGGCGTACCGCTGATCGTCAACGACGACGTCGAGATCGCGCTCGCCGCAGGCGCCGACGGCGCGCACCTCGGCAGCGACGACGGCGACCTCGCGGCGGCGAGCGCGCGACTCGGCTCTCGCCTGCTCGGCGCATCCTGCTACAACCGGCTGGACGTCGCGCGCCGCGCGGTCGCGGCCGGCGCAGACTACGTCGCCTTCGGCAGCGTGTTTCCTTCGCCGACAAAGCCGGGCGCGGTGCGCGCTCCGCTCGCGCTGTTCGGGCAGGCGCGCGCACTCGGCGTGCCGCTGGTCGCAATCGGCGGCATTACGCTGGAAAACGCCGCCGAAGTCGTCCGTGCCGGCGCCGACTGCGTTGCGGTGATATCCGCGTTGTTCGACGCGCCCGACCTCGCGGCCCGTGCGCGCGCCTTCACCGACCTCTTTTCAACCCGTATGAGTCCTGCCGCATGACCAGCAGAAACGAGAGCCTGTTCGCACGCGCCCAGCAGCGCGTCCCCGCCGGGGTGAACTCGCCGGTGCGCGCCTTTCGCGCAGTCGGCGGCACGCCGCCGTTCCTCGAGCGCGCCTCGGGCGCCTACCTTTGGGATGCCGACGGAGCCCGCTATATCGACTACGTCGGCTCGTGGGGTCCGATGGTCGCCGGCCACACCCACCCCAAGGTCGTCGAGGCGGTACAGGCGGCGGCCGCGCGAGCGCTGTCGTTCGGCGCGCCGACCGAGAGCGAAATCGAGCTCGCCGAGGCGATCTGCCGCCTGGTCCCCTCGGTCGAGATGGTGCGACTGGTTTCCTCTGGCACCGAAGCGACCATGACCGCGATCCGCCTTGCGCGCGGCTTCAGCGAGCGCGACGCAATCGTCAAGTTCGAGGGCTGTTACCACGGCCACGCCGACAGCCTGCTGGTCAAGGCGGGCTCAGGTGCGCTCACCTTCGGCAATCCCAGTTCGGCTGGCGTTCCGGCGGTGACCGCCGCGCAGACCGTGGTGCTGGGATACAACGACGCCGCGGCCGCGCGCGAGCTTTTCGCCGCGCGCGGCGCCGAGATCGCTGGCGTGATCGTCGAACCGGTGGCCGGCAACATGAATCTCGTTCTTCCCGCGCCCGGCTTTCTGGAGACCCTGCGCGAGCAGTGCACGCGTCACGGCGCGGTGCTCATTTTCGACGAGGTAATGACCGGATTCCGCGTCGCGACCGGCGGTGCGCAGCAGCGCTTCGGCATCCGGCCGGACCTCACCACGCTCGGCAAGGTGATCGGCGGCGGTATGCCGGTCGGCGCGTTCGGCGGCCGAGCGGAGATCATGCGGCACATCGCGCCGCTGGGGCCGGTGTATCAGGCGGGCACGCTCTCGGGCAATCCGGTCGCGGTGGCCGCCGGTCTCGCCACGCTCGCGCTCATCGAGGCGCCGGGCTTTCAGCAAGGCATAGAGGCGACCGCGAAGGCGCTTGTCTCGGGACTTGCGGCGCAAGCGAAAAAAGCGGGCGTCGTCTTCTCGGCGCAGTCGATCGGCAGCATGTTCGGGCTTTACTTTCGCGCTACGCCGCCGGCAAGCTTCGCCGAAGTCATGCAATGCGACCAGGAGCGCTTCAACCGCTTCTTTCACGAGATGCTGGCGCGCGGCATATATCTCGCACCGTCGGCGTACGAAGCGGGGTTCGTTTCCGCCGCTCACGGCACGGCGGAAGTCGAGGCCACGCTCGCGGCGGCGCGCGCAGCCTTCGCCGTCGTCGCATGAGGGCACAGGCACGAACTTTGCGCGGTCTTTGCTGTCAGACGGATCGTTATGCAGATCGTCACACGTGAATTGTCACGGCTCGAGCGAGAAGCGCTCGAGCGCCACTTGCTCGCGCTCGGCGACGAGGACCGGCGCTTGCGCTTCGGCATCGCCCTGCCCGACCAGGCCATCCGCGACTATGTCGCGCGCATCGACTTCGAGCGCGACGCGGTGTTCGGGGCCTTCGACGACGCGCTGCAGCTGGTCGCCGCGGCGCACCTCGCGCGCTGCGACGGCTATGCCGAGCTCGGCGTTTCGGTGCTGTCCGGCTGGCGCGGGCGCGGCGCAGGGGCTGCGCTGCTCGCGCGCAGTCATACGCATGCACGCAACTGGGGCATCCGCGCCCTGTTCATGCATTGCCTGAGCGAGAACGGTGCGATGATGCATTTGGCCCGCAAGCAGGGCATGCGCATCGCCACCGAGCACGGCGAAACCGACGCCTGGCTCGAGCTGCCGCCGGCAGATGCCTCGAGCTATACCGATCAACTCCTTGCCGAGCGGGTGGGACTGTTCGATTTCGCGCTCAAGCGCCAGCTGCAGGCCGTGCGCAGCCTCGCTGGCGCCCTGCGTTTCAAACCAGGAACAGGGTAGCCAGGCCGAGAAAAATGAAGAAACCGCCCGAGTCGGTGCATGCGGTGATCAGCACCGAAGAGCCGATAGCGGGATCTTTGCCGAAGCGCGAGCGCAGCCACGGAATGGTCACTCCCATCAACGCGGCGAGAATCAGGTTGAGTACCGTGGCGAGCGCCATGACCCCGCCCAGCGCGATACTGCTGTAGAGCACATAGGCGATAACGCCGAGCAGCGTTCCCCAGACAACGCCATTGATCAGCGCCACGCCAAGCTCCTTGGCAAGCAGCTTGCGCCAGTACTGCGCCTGTATCTGCCCCAGCGCCAAGGCACGCACGATCATGGTGATGGTCTGATTGCCGGAGTTGCCGCCGATGCCCGCCACGATCGGCATCAGCGCGGCGAGCGCGACCAGCTTAGCGATCGAGCCCTCGAAGGCATTGATCACGCGCGAGGCGATGAAGGCGGTGAACAGATTGATCGCCAGCCACGACCAGCGATTGCGGAAACTGTTCAGCACCGGCGCGAAGATGTCCTCTTCCTCGCGCAGGCCGCCCTCGGCAAGCTGCGTCTCCGCGCTCGCCTCACGAATATAGTCGACCACGGCGTCGACCGTGAGCCGCGCCACGAGGCGATCGCGCGCGTCTACCACCGGCGCCGAAACCAGGTCGTAGCGCTCGAAGGCCTGGGCCGCGTCCGCGGCGCGGTCCTGCGGATGCAGCGTGACGCGCTCGGGCACCATGACCGCTGCCACCTCCACGTCGAGGTCGGAGACGATCAGCCGCGCGAGCGGCAGCGTTCCGCGCAGGCGCCGTTCGCGGTCGACGACGTACAGCTGGTCGGTATGGTCCGGCAGTTCGTCCATGCGCCTCAGGTAGCGCGTCACCGCCTCCAGCGTGACGTCTTCGCGTACCGTCACCATCTCGAAGTCCATCAGCGCGCCGACGGTTCCTTCGGGGTAGGACAGCGCGGAGCGCAGCCGCTCGCGCTCCTCGGCGGGCAGCGACTGCACGACCTCCTGGATCACCTCGGCCGGCAGGTCCGGCGCAAGGTCCGCGAGCTCGTCGGCTTCCAGCGTCTCGGCGGCCGCCACCAGCTCGTCCGAATCCATGCTCGCGATGAGCGATTCGCGCACCGCATCCGACACCTCGAGCAGGATCTCGCCGTCACGGTCGGCTTTTACCAGCTCCCACACGACCAGGCGTTCCTCGAGCGGCAGCGCTTCGAGGATGTAGGCGACGTCGGCCGGGTGCAGATTTTCAAGCTTGGTGCGCAGCTCGGCGAGGTGCTGCTTGTGCACCAGCTGCTCGACCAGCGCGTGGCGGGGTATTTCCTGGCGGCTCACCAGACCCTCCGCCAGGGCGTGGCGGTGCAGGAGCTCCTGCACTTCGCGCAGGTTCTCCTTCAGGTCCTCGACCTCGAGCCTTGTAAGCAGTTCGGACATGTCGCCTGCGCGCAGCGCCGGCCGGTGGCCGGTCCGGCGCCATTGTATTGAATCGATGCGACGGGCGGAACCTTCGCCCGTGCGGCTAGCCTGTCACGGAATCTGCGCCATCGGCATGCGAGCTCGAATGGTCGCGATGCGCGCTGCGAGGTATGCCGTCATGTGGCCGCGATCATAGCGGCGCGGGCTGGGCAGTATGGCGGCGAGCCAGGCGGCCTGCTCGGGGCCGAGCTCGGCCGCCGAAACGCCAAAGTGGTGTCGTGCCGCCGCCTCGGCGCCGAAGATGCCTTCGCCCCACTCGGCCACGTTCAGGTACAGCTCGAGGATGCGGCGCTTTGACATGGTCGATTCGAGCATCCAGGTGATCGCGGCCTCCTCGCCCTTTCTCAGCCAGGTGCGCTCACCCGACAGCAGCAGGTTTTTCGCCAGCTGCTGGCTTATCGTGGATGCGCCGGCGACTACCTTGCCCCTTCTCTCGTTCTTCTCGATCGCCTTTTCGATCGCCTCCCAGTCGAAACCGGCATGATCGATGAACTTCGCGTCCTCGGAGGCCACGACCGCGCGCTTGAGGTTGGCCGAGATGCGCGCATAGGGCACCCAGCGCTGCCGCAAGCGCGCCGCGGAATTCTTCTCCCGCATGCGCTCGAGCTGCTCGCGCATGAATGCGGTGCTGGTCGGATTGTGCGTGTTCCACCACAGCACGTGGGCGTAGAACCACGCCTGGGCCAGAACGACGACGAGCACCAGCGCCGCCAAGCCGTAGCGCAGACTTTTCCACGCCAGCCGCAGCGTGCGCATCAGCCTCGCCGCAGCGCGGCGAGCACGGCCTGCGTGTCTGGGCGAACTCCGCGCCATATGGAGAACGATTCCGCCGCTTGCTCGACGAGCATGCCGGCGCCATCGCTCGTGCGCACACCCGCGCCGCGCGCGAGAGCGAGAAACGGGGTATCACGTCCGTACACCATGTCGTAAGCGAGCGCACCGGGCGCGAGCAGCGTCTGCAGCGGCGGCAGCGGCGGCAACTCGCCCGCCAGGCCGGCGGAAGTCGCGTTGATGACCAGATCGAACGCCGCCCCGGTGAGTTCGGCGTAACTGCAGCCGATCGTGCCTTCGAAGCGCGCCGCAAGCGTTCGCGCCTTGTCCGGCGTGCGGTTGGCCACCACGAGCCGTTCCGGATCCTGCGCGTGCAGGGATGGCACGACGCCTTGAGCCGCGCCGCCCGCCCCCATCACGAGCACGCGGCGGCCAGGCAGCGCGAAGCCGAGATTGTTTTCCAGGTCGCGCACCAGCCCGACGCCGTCCGTGTTGTCGCCCCACGGCGCGCCGCGATCGAGCACCAGCGTGTTGACCGCCTGCGCAGCGCGCGCGCGCTGGCTCGCGGCGGCGCAATACCGGAACGCCTCCTGCTTGAACGGCAACGTGACGTTGGCGCCAATGCCGCCCGCGGCACGAAATGCCTCCACTGTGGCACCGAAGGCGTCGACTGGAGCCTCTATGCTCAGGTACTGGAGGTCCTGCCCGCATGCGCGCGCGAATTCGGCATGAATCCACGGCGACTTCGAATGCGCGACCGGATTGCCGATTACTGCGTAGCGATCATGCATGCGCTATTTCGTCCAGATCTTGTCGCCCGGGCCGAAGAACCAGGTCCGGGTGATGACCAGCAGGTCGGTGTCCTTGCGGATGTCGGGCGGAAATGCCGCAAACGGCGAGGCCATGCGCACGATCTTGAACGCGGCGGCATCGAGCACCTTGAGCCCGGACGAGCGGTCCAAGTCCACCGACTGTACGCTGCCGTCGGGCCGGATGGTAACGGTGAGCCGCAGGTTGCCGTAAAGCTTGCCGCGCGCCTCCGCCG
>DAHVFK010000320.1 GCA_027317055.1 Betaproteobacteria bacterium
GTGCTCGGCTTCGACACCGAGACGCGGCCCGCGTTCAGGCCCGGGGAGAGCTACCTCCCGTCGGTCGTGCAGATCGCCACCGCCGACGCGGTGTATCTGCTGCAAGTCCAGCAGCAGGACTATTCCGCTGCGATGCGGGAGATCTTTGCGTCGGACAAGATCGTGAAGGCGGGCGTGTCGGTGGCCGACGACCTGCGCAACCTGAAGAAGCTGTTCGAGTTCGAAGAAAGAGCAGTGGTGGATCTGGGCAAGGTGGCGAAGCGCCACGGCCTGAAGCAGACCGGCGTGCGCAATCTGACGGGGATCTTCCTCGGCACGCGGATTCCCAAGGGCACGAAGACGACCAACTGGGCCGCGCGCCGCCTGACGCCGCAGCAGATCATCTACGCGGCGACCGATGCCTGGGCGTGCCGCGAACTGTATCTGCGCTTCAAGCAGCTGAATCTTGTCTGAGACGTCAGTGTGAGGCGAACGAGATCATGGACCAAGACGACAAGCGGACAAGCATGCCGCAGCACATCGGCATCGTCGCCTGCTCGGCCGAAGGCGCCGCGCTGTGCTACACCACGATTTGCGTCGAGGGCGCAGCGCTGCTCGGGGCGCCGCACGCGCATCCCGAGGTGTCGGTGCACACGCACTCGCTCGCGCAGTACATGCAGCGCATCTACCGCGGGGACTGGCAGGGTGTCGGCGCGCTGATGCTCGCCTCGGCCGAGAAGCTGGCGAAGATCGGCGCGGATTTCGCGATCTGCCCCGACAACACGATCCACCAGGCGTTGCCCTGGGTGCTGCCGCGCTCGCCGCTGCCGTGGCTGCACATCGCCGAGGTGGTGGCCGAGGAGGCCGCCGCGCGCGGCTTCCGGCGCCTCGGCCTGTCGGGCACGCGCTGGCTGGTCGAGAGCGCGGTCTACCCGGACAAGCTTTCGGCGCGAGGGATTGCATGGACGCTGCCCGAGCCGGCCGAGCGCGAGGAGATGAACCGCATCATCATGGACGAGCTGGTGTGCGGGATGTTCCGCCCCGAGGCGGTGGCGTTCTTTCAGCGCGTGGTCGGCCGCATGAGGGGCGAGGGCTGCGACGCGGCGGTGCTGGGCTGCACCGAGATTCCCCTCGTGATGAACGACGCCAACTCGCCGCTGCCGGTGCTCGATTCGACGCGCCTGCTCGCGCGGGCAGCGCTGCGGCGCGCCGCAGCGCTGGCGGCGATCAGGAAGTAGCCGGTGGTCGCGATCGCCAAGACCAGGTGCCCGACCGCAGGCCTAGGCGACGACCCGGTAAAGCTGCCACCCCTGCTTGATCGACGGCAGGGGAAATTCGCCGCGCTCCTCGAGCGCTATGCCTGACCCCGCCACCAGGTCGTGCACCGTGCGCGAAGCGAGTATCTCGTTGCTCGTCGCGTGTCCGGCGACGTTGCTCGAGATGTCCATCGCCGTTCCCTCCAGTCCCGCGCCGGCGACGCTGATCTCGCCGGTGTGCACGCCGATGCGGTGCTCGAGACCGCGCCCGCGCAGCAGCCGCGACACGGACACCGCACATTCCAACGCGCGCGCCGGGCCGTCGAAGGTGGCGGCCACGCCGTCCGGCAGCACGGTGATGCGGTTTGCGCGGAAGCGGCGCAACTCGGGCTCCAGCGCGCCCGCTTCGGCGCAGCGGATCAGGACGATGGTCGCCACCGCGCGGTCGGACGCTGCGCGCCGCTGCGGCCGGCGCAGGAACTCGCCGATGACCTCGATAATGCGCCCGGCGTCGCCGACGAAGGGCAGGTGATCGACGCCGGACAGCTCCGCGTACTGCGCGCCGGGGATTCCGGCCGCGAGCTGGCGGCCCGCCTCGATGTCGATCAGCACGTCGTCCTTGCGGTGGATAACGAGCGTCGGGACACGGATGCCCGGCAGGACGCCGGTGATGTCGATGCGGCTGTTCATCTGCATCAGGGCGATGCAGGCGCCCGGCGTCGCGCCGAGCCGCTCGAACTGCCCCCACCAGCGGACCATCTCGGGGTCCTCGCCCACCGTGGGCGCGAACAATGGCAGGCTCTTGCCGCTGCCCCAATCGCTCTCGACGTAGTCGAACAGGCGCTGCAGCGACGCCTCGTCGGGATGCCAGTGTCTGAACTGCGCGAAGCCGCCATAGACGATTAGCCCGTCGCAGCGCTCGGGATGGTGGGCGGCGAACAACGCGGCGAGCGAGCCGCCCTCGGAGATGCCCATCAAGTGGGCCGTCCCGAATCCGGCCGCGTCCATCACGGCGCGCAGGTCGTCCATGCGCTCGTCCATCGGCGGCAGCGCGCTCACCGGGTCCGACAGCCCGGTGCCGCGCTTGTCGAACATCGCCACCCGAGCTATCTTTCCGAGCCGGTTGAGCCAGTCGCGGAACCGCGGGCTGTCCCAGTAATTGTCGATGTGCGAGACGAATCCGGGCGCGAAGACCAACCGCGCCGGCCCGTCGCCGAAGAGCTGGTAGGCCACGTGCACCTCGCCGCTGCGCGCATATCGGGTCGCGGGGCGATCCTGCCGCGCGGCCGGCGCGGCGGATGCGGCCGCGTGCTCGGCCACCTCGCCGACGAAGCGGAACCCGCGACCGCGGATGGTCTTGATGTAATCCTGGCGCGCGCCGTCGTCGCCGATGACCTGGCGCGCGGTTTTGATCCGGCTGCTCAGGGTGGTGTCGGACACGACCCGGCCGCTCCAGATGGTCTCGAGCAACTCGTCGCGGGTGAGGACGCGGTCGCGGTGCTTGAGCAGCATGATGAGAAGCTCCAGCACCTGCGGCTCGACCGCCAGCGCCTGCCCGCCGTGGGCGATCTCGAAGCGGGCAGCGTCGATGCGGAACTCGCCGAAGCTGTAGATCATGATGCGGGTCATTGTCCACAAAATCCGCAGGATCTCCAAGTCTGGTGCAGGTGGTCTCCAAGCGGCGTCCGCAGCGCGGACTTACCGTGGCGGCGTGGTAAAAAAGGAGGATTCGCCATGACCATCAACGTCGCTACGCAGGAATCGCAAACCGCCAGGATTTCCCTCGGGACTCGCACGCCTTCCGCGCTGCCGAAACGCCACCGCAGTCCGCGCAGCGTCCGGGCGCGCCTTGCCGCCGCCTTCCGCAAGGCCGGCTGCGCCGTAGGCGAGAAACAAGCCTTCGAGCGCACTAAGGACTGGTTCCGCGCCAACGGCGGAGTCTGGGCTCGGAGCCTCGCCTGATCAGATCCGTGACTGCACCGGCCGGGCGGTTCACCTGGGCTCAGTCGGTGCGCGCGACGCGAAAGCCGACTACCGAGTAGCGGCCCGAGAGGTCGTGCAACTCGCGCCCCGCGGCGCGGATGGTCGAGGTGCCGCAGTTCCATGAACCGCCGCGCATCACGCGATCGATGCAGGTGCCGGACAGCCAGGCGCTGCCATCGGCCGGCGCGCCATCGTAGTTGCGGTGCCAGCAGTCCTGCATCCATTGCCAGGCGTTGCCGTGCATGTCGTACAGGCCGAAGGCGTTGGGCGGAAAGCTGCCCGATGGGGCGGTGTGCAGCCAGCGGTCCTTGCCCGCGGCCGCCGGCGCGCAGCAGCGCTCGGTGCCGTAGTTGGCGTAGGCGCGGCTTGCCTTCGTTCCCCAGTAGTAGGGCGTTTCGGTCCCGGCGCGCGCCGCGTACTCCCACTGCGCCTCGGTGAGCAGCGCGTACGAGTGGCCGGTCTTGCGGCTGAGCCAGTCGGCGTAGGCCGCGCCGTCGTTCCAGCTCATGCACACCACGGGGTCGCGCTCGGTCTGCGAGAAGCCGGGCCGGCGCCAGCCCGCGCGGCGATCGTCGAACCAGCTGCCGTTGCGTTGGATCAGGCAGCCCGGCGCCGCGCGGTAGCCCGACTCGGCGACGAAGCGCGCGAACTCGCCGCGCGTGGTCGCGTATTTCGCGACCGCGAACGGGCGCGCGAAAGTCACCCGGTGCCGCGGCTGCTCGTCCGCGCCGCGTGCCGGATCGCTCGCCGCCGAGCCCATCTCGAAGCTGCCCGCCGGCAGCACGATCATCACCGGACAGACGTCGCAGTCGCGAAAGCTCGCGCCGGGGGCCGGCGCGCCGAGCAGTGCGACAGAACCTGCAATGGCGAGAGCATGCATGACGCAATCCTAACTTCCGTCGGGAGCGGGCGACAGAGGGCGCCCCGAAATGGCGCAAAAGAGACAATGAACTGTCGGCCGGCGGCGACGCGCGCGCAATTTCGATTGACAGCGCAGCGGTGCGACGAGCAAAGATCGAACATAGGGGTATCACGCGAGCAAGGAGAGCATATGAGTAACTCACGATCCGCCATGCCACGCCAAACCAACGACATCGACGCCGCCTTCGACGAGCTGGAGGAAGCGCTGCGCCAGCTGCAATGGGCGGCCAAGGCGATGGAAGAGTCCGCGCACGTCTGGCCCGCGGTGCTTTCGGCGCGCATCTCGTCCGCGCGCACCGTCGCGCGGCTGCTGCGCCGCGACCTGCTGAGCCC
>DAHVFK010000321.1 GCA_027317055.1 Betaproteobacteria bacterium
CCTTCGGATCGCTCGCGGCGCGATCCGCGCTCAGCTTGACTTCGCAGCCGGTGACCTGTTGCCCGCTCTTGCGCAGGATCAGGACCACGTCGTATGCGGTGCACCCGCCTGTTCCTGCCAGCACCAGCTCCATCGGCCGCGGCGCCAGGTTTTTGCCGCCGCCCTCCGGCGCACCGTCCATGGCGAGCAGGTGATTGCTCTCGGTTTCGGCGAGAAAAGTCATGCCTTGGGTCCAGCGCACCGTGCATTCTTGCTTCTTAAGGAAGACGTTACCGTACGTGATATTTTGCGAGACGTAACAGCCAATAGGGCTCTATTTATCACGTACGGTACAGTTTTCTTGCGGTCAGCGGATCAAGGTGCTATTTTTTACCGTACGGTAACTTTTTGAGAGTGTAGCCATGGCGCAGGATGACATCGCTTACGGAACGGTCCAGAGCGCCGAGGAACTCGGCCGCCTGGCGCGCGCCCATCGCAAACAGCGGCGCCTGACGCTGGAGACGGTCTCCGGGCTCGGCAACCTGAGCACGCGCTTTCTGTCGGAGTTCGAGCGGGGAAAGCAGACGGCCGAGATCGGCAAGGTCCTGAAGACGCTGCGCACCTTGGGGCTGGAGGTCATCGTCCAGCCGCGTGGGCGGGCAGGTCCGGCGCGCCGTACCGGCAAGTCGGAGGCACCCTCGTGAGCGACACCGACGCCCTCAACCTTTGGCACGAGCAGCGCCGGGTCGGTCAGCTTTGGCGCAATCCGGCCGGGGCCGTCGGGTTTCGCTACGATCCCGAGTGGATCGCTGGCGGCGGCTTCGCCGTCTCCCGTTCCCTGCCGCTCACGGTCCGCGAATTCGCCCCGGAAGAAGGCACCGCCCAGCTCTGGTTCGCCAACCTGCTGCCCGAGGGTGCGGTGCGCGAGCACATCGTCCGCGACCTCAAACTGCCGAATACCGATTTCGACCTGTTGCGTGCCATCGGTGGCGAGTGCGCCGGCGCACTGTCGATCCTGCCCGTGGCGCAACCGCCGTCGGGGCGGCGGCAGTACCGGGCGCTGACGGAAAAGGACCTGGCCGACCTCGCGGCGCGGCGCGGGCAGATCTATGCAAGCTTTCCGGCGGACGAGCGCCCGCGGCTATCGCTCGCCGGCGCCCAGGGCAAGTGCCCGGTACTGGTACGCGACGATCACTATTTTCTGCCGCAGGGCGAGGCGCCTTCCAGCCACATCCTGAAGTTCGAGCTGGCCGACTACCGTCATCTGCCCGCCTACGAGGCGTTCACCACGGAACTGGCCGCGGCCGTCGCCTTGCCGGTCGTGGATATCACCTTGCGCACCGTCGGGCGGACCCGCTATGCACAGATCGCCCGCTATGACCGCGTATGGGATGACCACGGCGAGGTGCAGCGGCTGCATCAGGAGGACTTCTGTCAAGCTCTGGGCTACGGACACGAGAACAAATACCAGGAACACGGCGGGCCGTCCTTCGCGCAGTGCTATCGTCTGGTGCAGGAGGCCTCCAGCGATCCGGCCATCGACGTGCAACACCTGCTGCGATGGCAGATTTTCAACGTGCTGGCGGGCAACTCGGACGGCCACGCCAAGAATCTCTCCCTGTTGCATCTGCCCGATGATGCGACGCGCCTGGCACCGTTCTATGACCTGGTGTGCACGCGCGCCATCGAACGCATCGACACCCATCTCGCCTTCGATGTCGGCGCAGAGCGCAATCCCAGCGTGATCACGCCAAATCACTGGGAGGCGCTTGCCAGGGCGTGCGACGTGCGGCCGCAATTCCTCGGCAATCTGGTGCGTGAAACTGCGGCTGCGTTGCGGGAAAGGCTCCGGCCGGTACGGCAAGCCTTCGAGGCACGCTACGGCCCCTATCCGGCGCTGCAACGCATCGAAAAGGTGGTCACCACGCAGTGCGGACGTAGCGAGAAGCGGTAGCGGGATCGCGGCGATCTCTCTCAGTTGTCTGCGCAAGACGGACGCACCCGCGCGGTCGTGGAGCAGATACCGGATCTGATGGGGGCGCGACCGAGCGCTATTCCTCGACGATCTCGAAGTCCTTGCTCAGCTCGGCGGTCTTGCCGAGCATGATCGAGGCCGAGCAGTACTTCTCGTGCGACAGTCGGATCGCGTGCTCGACCAGGTTTCGCTTCAACGCCTTGCCGCGGACGATGAAGTGCATGTGGATGCGGGTGAACACCTTCGGGTCGCTGGCGGCGCGATCCGCGCTCAGCTTGACTTCGCAGCCGGTGACCTGTTGCCCGCTCTTGCGCAGGATCAGGACCACGTCGTATGCGGTGCACCCGCCTGTTCCCGCCAGCACCAGCTCCATCGGCCGCGGCGCAAGGTTTCTGCCGCCGCCCTCCGGCGCACCGTCCATGGCGAGCAGGTGATTGCTCTCGGTTTCGGCGATGAAGGTCATGCCTTGCGTCCAGCGGACCGTACATTCCATCTCATTTTCCTCACGAAATCATATATTTGTGCGATGCAGTACAAATAGCCTCAGAAAGCGAATGGTCTAGTACTTTTATACGTATTACTAGATCGATATTTAAAATTAATCTCTGCTTTCAATCAAAGCAGTATGTAAAAAGCGTCACACATTTAAACAACTAATTAGTCCATCATATTTTTAATTTTGCAACGCAGCAATTCGACCGTTATTATTCATTCCGTCGCGGGGTTCCACCCTCCTCCGGAGCCTCGCGAGTTTGTCTCCTCCACCCTCCTCCTTTGGTGGATTGAACGCGACTCGCAAGAGTCGCGTTTTTTTTTGTGGACTCGGAGCGAAGCTTTGACTGCAACGAGCTATTCCCATTAAAATCACGCTCTTTTCGAAATCTGCCGCACCATGAAAACCTATTCGGCGAAGCCGGGCGCAGTCAACAACGACTGGTATGTAGTAGATGCCCAGGGCAAGGTGCTCGGCCGCCTGGCAGCTCGGATCGCGATCCGGCTGCGCGGCAAGCACAAGCCTGAGTACACGCCACACGTCGACACCGGCGACTACATCGTCGTTGTCAACGCGGCCAAGATCCGCGTCACCGGCAACAAGGCCGAAGACAAGAAATACTACCGCCATACGGGTTACCCCGGCGGCATTCGCGAGACGAACTTCGCGAAATTGCACGCCAAGTACCCGGGGCGCGTATTGCAGAAGGCGGTCAAAGGGATGCTGCCGAAAGGGCCGCTCGGAAACTCGATGCTCAAGAAGCTGAAGGTTTACTCCGAGGGCGCGCACCCCCATTCCGCGCAACAGCCCAAAGCTCTGGAAATCTGAGGTCGAGACTATGGTTGGTGACTACTACTACGGCACGGGACGGCGCAAGAGCGCGGTCGCGCGCGTGTTCATGAAGGCGGGCAAGGGAGGCTTCATCGTAAACGACAAACCCGTGGACGAGTTTTTCGCGCGCGAAACCGGGCGCATGATTGTCCGTCAGCCGCTCGAGCTGACGAAGAACCTTGCCAACTTCGATATCAAGGTCAACGTCTTCGGTGGCGGGGAGAACGGCCAGGCGGGTGCAGTGCGCCATGGTATTACGCGCGCGTTGATCGAGTATGATGCGGCGCTTAAGCCAGTGCTAAGCGCCTCGGGTCTCGTCACGCGGGATGCGCGCGAAGTGGAACGAAAGAAGGTGGGCTTTCATAAGGCGCGGCGGCGCAAGCAGTTCTCGAAACGCTGAGCGATGGGGCCTTCGGTCCCGGAGCAAAAAAAGCCGCCTACGGGCGGCTTTTTCGTCTGTGAGTGTTTCTCGTGCGGGGTGGCGAATGATTAAAGCAGGCATCGTCGGCGGGACCGGATACACGGGGGTGGAGTTGATGCGCCTGCTCGCACAGCACTCAAGCGTCGAGCTCGTCGCAGTCACGTCGCGCAAAGACGCGGGCACGCCGGTGGCGAAGATGTTTCCGAGCCTGCGCGGACACGTGCCGCTCGATTTCACCGAACCGGACCAGGCCGCACTGGGCAGGTGCGACGTCGTATTCTTCGCGACCCCGAACGGCGTGGCAATGACCGAGGCGCGGGCGCTGCTCGATTCGGGCGCGCGCGTCGTCGACCTCTCGGCCGATTTTCGCCTCCGCGACATCGCGGAGTGGGAGCGCTGGTACGGCATGAAGCACGCCTCGCCCGAGCTGGTCGGCGAAGCGGTGTACGGTCTGTGCGAGGTCAACCGTACCGACATCCGCGAGGCTCGATTGGTTGCCAACCCGGGATGCTATCCAACCGCCGTCCAACTCGGCTTCCTGCCGCTGGTCGAGGCCGGCATCGTCGATCTCGATCACCTGATTGCCGACGCCAAGTCCGGCGTCAGCGGCGCCGGGCGCAAGGCCGAGCTTCAGCTCGCCTTTTCCGAAGCGTCCGACAATTTCATGGCTTACGGCGTGCCCGGACACCGACACTGGCCCGAAATCCGGCAAGGCTTGTCGCAGGCAGCCGGGCGCGAGATCGGGCTGGTGTTTACGC